>NZ_VVIN01000011.1:0-80526 GCF_008711145.1 Arenibacter lacus | reverse complement strand
AAAGTTCAACATGGACTTCCCCAATTCATTTACATGTTTCAATTTGTCTTTTTTGAAAATCCACAGGATTAATGGAATAATAATTCCCAGTACTGGAAAAAATAAAAATCCAAGTGCAGAAAGGCTCATGATTATCAAATAGTTTTGATTTTCCTGTATTTTCCAGTCCACGAGATCATCGGGCGAAGTTTCTAAAGCAATCGCTAACTTTTTTAGCGTATCTCCTCTAGGCGTCGTCTCATTGTTTTCAATTCTTTGGATTGTTCTTAAGCTTAAGCCAGATTCTTCTGCCAAAGCTTCTTGGGACATTTCTTTTTTAATTCTTAAGTCTTTTACTCTTTGTCCTAAATTCAAATTGTTCATTTTAATGGGTTTCTCAATTTGAAGTAAATATATATTGGTTTACTCAAATTGGTAGCGTCTTTACTATGTCATTCTTGCGTCATTAGTGTCCGAACCTTGTTTTTCCTATGATTCATCATGTTTTGTATATGATTGGATAGGCTATTGATCCTCTGATTTATGTAAATGTAAACCTACTGTTAATTCGATATGATATGCTTTTGGAAGAGAAAGTTATCCGTCAGTGGGACTAACATTGGTTTTCAAAAAGAGCCTAATCGGTAGTGTTAATTCAACTCCTGAATCACTTCCCTTAAGGCTTTATAAATTATGGGAGCTGTTTCCGGACCCAGGGAATTGCTTTCCCCATAAGTGGCCCTTTCGTCATTATAGAGATAGGGTTTCTTTACGTCCCACTGGCTTTTTGGAATAATATATCCAATCTCGTCATTGGAGAGTCCTAGGTAAAATTGGTAGGGGGTCTTAATAAAATCTTTTAAAGGGGGAATTTCTTGAGGTTGAATATCAAAATCCCTACCTGCCGGCGCTTCAATGCCTCCATATACAATCTCCGGATATATTTCCCCGGGTATACTTAGCCAGAGGCTGGGACCTATTCTTATGGCCCCAACTTCGGTTCTAGTTTTAAAGTATTTAGGCATCCCCATATCTATAAGGCCAATAGCGCTGGCAAGTTTAAAGGTGTTATTCTCCACAGGAACTGACAGGGTCTTTGCCCTTATTGATAGATAGCTCTCCGTTATGGTGTCTCCCTTTTGTTTTAGTGCCGCTAAGGAGAGGAGGGCTATTTGATCTCCCAATGCCTTTGTCTTTTTAAAGGTGGGTTCCAAATATTCTTCCCCAGTATAGGGATCAGGAATAGGTAGGGAAGGGTGCGGCGCCATGAGTCCGCCTAGGGCACCCGAGAAGTATATGGCCAATCCGCCCAGACCTTCCTCCATTAATTGACCCTTATGATACACCCCATTCTCTAAGGCTTCTCTTATAAAATGGGGGAAATCTGAGCTTATCAAGAGGTTCTGGGACCAAAGTGTTTCTGGATGGTTGGCCCAATTTATCAGGGTGCCCATGGTGGTATCGTTTTCGGCATCTAACACTTGCATTAAGTGAATTCCCGTGGCCTTTACAATGGGTTTTCTAGTGTCCTTCATAAACTTTCCATCGGCCCCGGAAAGGTCTTCCGCAAATACCAACTTGGCCCTGCGAAGTTTGCCCACTGCTTCGGTGATGGCAGCCACGGTCTGGGTTTTAACGTATTCCAACATTTCAGGATTTACCCCGGATTTGAAAATGTTTTCTCCCCAAATCCCAATTAGGTCGTTGCTTTCATGGGTATGGGTAGATGCAATTAAGGTGTAGTCTATTCCTAATTCCTTGGGAAGACGCTTTCGAATATCCACCACATCGCCGTGTAAAAAGCCTATGGCATCCAAGGAAACTAGGGCAATTCTTGTATTGTTATCCTCAATAACTAGTACCCTAGACCAAACGTCGTCATGGATCCCTTGTGCGGGTTTGGCATTGCTCATACCTGCTATCCAATAGGCATCAAATTTTCCATTATTATTGTTGTCATTATAGGTGTCCCCCTCCTTCTTATGGTATTTGTTATTGCCATTGGCATCGTTCCATGTATCTACAATTGTAGGGGTTATGGGTCTTTTTGCAAATCCTGCCTTAAGGCGTTGGGGGGTGCTGTTTGCTATTTTTATATCTATGGAATAATCCGGGTGACGGTCCCGCCAATTATAAAGCGAAATAGAAGCTGCAATAACTAGGAGTAGAAGTAGTGCTATCCCCAAAGATTTCAATATTCTTTTCAAAACCTTCATGATACTGCGGTTTTATAATTTGGAATGGATAAGGGTATTGGCCATGTTAAAATTGACTTCCATTAGATAGTCTCCCATGCTGGGACCGTACCATCCCATGAGGCCCGATTCGTAGGAATCGTAATAGTAGTATTTTGCCGGTGTGATATACCCTAAATACTGTCCGTTAAAACTGCTCAATACCATGTGATGACCGGCTACTTCCATAGCATTTATAAGATCTAAACCGTATTCCCCGCTTAATTCGTAGGGTAGCGTAATCCAAACAAGGTGGTTTAATTGTAGTCCCTGCAGGGGGATAGTCGCTATGTTGGGCATTAATTTTCTCCCTAGAAAGGGGGCTAATCGCAAGCGATCCGTAATCTTAAAGAATTGTAGTTTCGGAATTTCCAGTTCTGTGCTGATAGCGGATAGGTGCACCTGAGGATCGTATTCCAATCTACGGAGGACTACTTGTGCGGAATCGGCCAGGGTTTCCCCAATAAATCTTGCTTTCTCAAACTTTTCACCTTCCCCTTTGTTAGAGTGGCTACCTACGGTACCAGCAAAGAAAAGCGCCAGATCTGTTCCTTTCGCTTCCAAATGCCGCTGAAAATACCCGGGATAATCCCCGCTAAAAGCATCGTTAATGGGACTTATCACCGTGGCATGGGCGGCATAGATCCCAATAGTTGCCTTTTTTCCAGTGTCCTGTATAAAGGATAGCACCTCTAACCTATCATTTACTCGCCCCGGTTCCCCGATGATCCTATTTCTCACTAAATTGGGAACCTTAATGTAGCCCGATGAGAATTTGCTGGGCTCCTTGTCTGCAAGAGCCTTTTTTATGAGTAATACCAATTTATCACTCAACCAGCTTACCATTTCTGGGTTGTATTCTCCTCCAAAACTTTCCCCAACGTAACTGGGAAGGCAGTTCCCTATGCTGGAATGCGTATGCGTTGCCCCAAAAAATAATTGATCCCGAGTAATTACATTCTTTAATTTTTCCGAAACTGCCATAACTATGGGCTCTGGCATAAGGAGTAGGTCGGCACTGATTAACACCACCTCTTTCTGTCCCACCTCTAAAGCAATGGCCTTTGCATAAATAGAGTCGTGCACCCCCTTGGCAATTTTTCCGTCCCCATATCCGGCCAGTTTTATTTCGCTGAATATACCTTGTTTCGGATTGGGGTTTCCCTCCACTATTGTGGGGGTAATATTCACTTTGGCAAATCCGGCAAAAAGGGGGCCTTGGGCATCGGTCCTGTTCTTTGCCGCCAATTCTAGCTTACCAATGGTGTTCTGGTAATAGGTTGTTTCAAAATAGGGCGTGGAATCTACGGTAGTAGTGGCGAAATAGAAACTCAGCCCCAGTAATAACAGTAGGCCCACCAATAGTTTTAGCAATACCTTTCCCCATTTTCTCATCAAGCGTTATTTCAGTTTACTGGGATCTAATTTTATATACTTTACCGTCTTCCTGTTCCAGGTATACACAATATGAACCATACCATCTTCGGCTTGTATCATGGTAGGGTAGGAGTACTCTTCGCCTTCCTTATCGGTGTTTTTGCGTAGTGGTTCCAAATCCAGTACCCGGTCCCAGTGCTTACCATCGGTAGATAGGGCTAAACTTAAAGGAACCCGGTCTCCCCAGTTTTTTCCAGTGGGGTTGTACACTATCAATTGACGACCATCCTGTAGGCTTACCCCATCTATGCCCGAGTTTGGATTGGGTAATTCCGTGGCCGTCATTTTGTCCCAAGTCTTACCGTAGTCCTCAGACCAGTTTTGGGAAACAACACTATTTTTAGTGCGACTCAATAATTGTAGTTTTCCATCACCGTAATTTAATACTGTGGGTTGTATGGCTCCAAACTCTTCCCCATCATTCAAGGATTCCGTACGGTTCCAAGTTTTGCCGCCATCACTACTATGTTCCAAATGTATCTGCCATCCATCGGTATCACTTTCCGTACTGGAAGGGGATATTATAGTTCCATTGGCCAGTTGTATAGGCTGATTTTTAATAGGTCCCAACACGCCATCTGGGAGTTTAACGGGGGCAGACCATGTTTGTCCATTGTCCGTTGAGGTCATATAGAGTCCCCACCAAGATTTTGGGTCTGGACCAACCTTGTAAAACAGCATCAAGGGTTGTCCTTTAGGCTTAAACAAAACCGGATTCCAGCAAGGAAATCTTGAGCCATCGGGTTGCACCCCGTTGGCCACTTCTACGGGAGAAGACCAAGATTGGCCTGTTTTTCGCGATACCCAAATCCCAACATCGTCGTTTTTTTCCTTGGTGCCTCCAAACCAAGAGGCAACCACAGTACCATTGCTTATCGCTACGGTAGAGGCGTGGCATTCTGGAGTAAGTGCCTTCTCTAATTCGTAAACAAACTCCTGCTCCACAATAGTAGGATGCTCCAAGGGAATAACTTGCGGTAATTTTTCCATTTTTTCTTTACAAGATACAAGGAGTAGGGTAGAAAAAAAGAATAGGGATCCTAAAAAAGAGGGCTTTTTAAATTGAAGGAAGCTCACAAAAGCGTGGTAATTTTTTTGAGTCATTTTCGTAAAGGTTAGGTTTGTTTATCCAAACTTGGTTGGTCTTTTACCCCAAGAGGTTTTCTTAAGAATATAATAACCGTAGCGGTTACAAACATTAGTAGTCCGTAGATAGCCGGGACTATGGAGTATTCGGCATTATTCAGTGCTATGGTGGCGAGCGTTATCGCTAGGGTTCCGTTTTGTATCCCAGTCTCTATGGAGATACTAATCGCCTGCGGCCGTGATAATTTAAAGGCCAATGCAAAAAGAAAGCCTAGGGTCATGGTGCTGATATTTAGTAGAATGGCGGGTAGGCCCGCTTCTTTTAAGTAGCTCATAAAAACGTCTTTAATACTTAAGGTGACGCCAACAACTACCAATATAAAAATAATGGCCGATGCAATTTTTACGGGTTTTTCCATCTTTTGGGCGAAGGAGGGAAACTTTCCCTTTACCCACATGCCAATTCCTACGGGGATAATTACGATGACCAATAACTGCAATACCATGGTAAACGCATCTACGGAAACCGCTACACTTTGGTTGGCAAATTCCACTAAAGCAAATTGAACAATAAGCGGGATGGTAAGTATGGTGAGCATGCTAGAAACCGCCGTTAGGGACACCGATAGGGCTAGGTCTCCTTTGGCTAAATAAGACAACATATTGGAAGTGGGGCCGCCTGGACAAGCCGCCAATAACATTACGCCAATGGCTGTAGTAGGGGACAGATTTAAATAGAGGGTGATGAGGTAGCCTAGCAAAGGCAATAATATAATTTGGCAGCAGAGCCCTATAATCATTGCCTTGGGATATACCAATACTCTTTTAAAATCTGAAAGACTTAGGGATAGTCCCATCCCAAACATGATAATAATAAGTGAAATGGCGAGAATAATTCCAGAAGTAGTATTCATAACTAATTGTTACAATCTTAATTATTGATTATTATTTTCATGATGGCATAACATCCACTTTTCCAAATAAACCTTTTTAAAGGTAGAATTGCTTCGTAAATATTGTGCGAAATGCATCAAATATTGACTGCCTTTTAGTCGTGCTATAGGCTTTACTTCAATTTACATCAGGGTCTAGGATAGTCGATATATGGCAATACAATTCCCCTTAAGCTTATGGTCTATCTCAATACTATAGCTCTTTAAACCGTTTCATTATTTCCTTCCAGTTCGTGAAAATCACCTCTTCTTCTTCCAGGAAATTTATGAGGTCTGGGTCTCCAAACATTTTGGCCTCCCACACCCTTTCTTGCCAGGAATTGGTAATACCCTTTAGATTTTCCGTTTCCACCGAAGGATGAAAGATAATTTCTGTAAGGCCAGGTTTCAAGCCCGATATCAGCGCCTTAAAGTTTTCCACTTTTTCTTGGTAAGACTTGGCCTTAGGTGCACTGGTGAAAAAGTCTAGTTTAGGAAGGCTGTAGTCTGCAATCATTTCCACAACAACCTCGTCTAAAGGATAGCCTTGCTCCCTAAAGATGGCTAATACCTCTGGGTTAGAGATATCAATTATATTGGCTGGTATGCCATATTCCTCTGCCACCTTAATAAAGACTTTCACATAACTGGGATCTGCATATAGGGTACCCATGTGGGTGTCTATATGATCTGGGGTATGTCCCCAAGACAAGGATTGTTCTATTTGAGCGCGAATCTCTTTTTCCACTTCCTCAGCGGTCGCATGTTGAACTACTTGGGCTACGCTACGCCATAATTTGGAATGGGGATCCAATAAGCCTGGGACTGCTTCGGGATTGGTAATAGGACCCCAACGGTGCTCCTTCCATTCGCTGGTAAGGGTAAGGTGCAGCCCAATATCCATTTCTGGGTTTTCTATAGCCCAGTTTATAAACTCCTCGGCATTAGGACAGGGGACCATTACTGCGGCCGATTGTATTTGGCCACTGTTTAGTTGAGCTTTAGCTGCAATATTGGCTTCTGGGCACATACCAATATCATCGGCATGTAGCATTATGACTTTCTTTCCTGCTGGCCAACCTAATTTTTCTGCCCAATTTTTGTTGGTTTCCAACTGTTGTTCCTCGGTCTCCAAGGTTTCGGAGACTGCTTGTTTGGTGTTTTTCTTTTCTCCGCATCCCAGTAAAAATGCCCAAAAGAATAGGGGTAGTAGTACCCTAGGTAAACGTAAGTTTTTCATAATACAGGTTGGTTGGTTTTAATTGTTGTTGATTGGTTTTTTATCCCTTAAAGAGGCCATTTATTAACGCGGTCCAGGTATCTATGGCTGGCGTACTAAATCCTATAGAACTTCATTGGTATCCGCTACATACATCCTAGTACTTTTGGTATATAAATCCCCGTGGAGATCTTTATACTCTAAATCCATATAAAACGCCTTATATCCTTTCTCAGGAAATTGGATAAGGTGATAAATATTCTTAGGATCCGTTATATCAATTTTTAAAGGCGTCCATTCCTCATCCCTAAAATCCCGATCGTCGGAATCTGCAGACCATAAATAAGCGTTGTGTAAATTTTCTGTTGCAGTGCTTACAGTTAAGGTTGCCGATTCTTTGCTGGAGGTAATATTATAGGATAATTGGGTTAGCGGTTTATCGTTCAATAGCTTTCCCCAGAAAGCACTTAATGCCCTAAAAGCTTGTGCCCCGCCCCCTAAATCATGGCCCGCATTGGGAACATAATGAAGGTAGTTTTCACCAGGAATATCATTGATGTAATTTTTAACCGCATCTACAGGCCAATATTCGTCATTGGTGCCTATAAAGATCAATTTGGGCATGCTCAGTTGATCTTTGTAGGAATAGGGATCTACCATTTGAGTAATGGCATTACCATCCTCGGAACGTACAGTTTGGGGAATCTCCAATTGTATATAATCGTTAATCTGTTCACTGTACTCCTTCCAAACCACCAGGTGATAATCTAGGCTAACGGGCATATTAAGCACATCTATAACCATGGGCGCTATAGCCTGTACCCGCTTGTCATGTGCGCCTGTTAACCAGGTGGTCCATCCTCTTTTGGAAGCACCGGAAACGATAAATCTGTTAATGTCCCGTTCTAACTCTGCCTTACTAAATTCCTGCACGGCATCCATAGCGCTTACGGCACTCTTTACCATAGGGAATAGTAGTGGCCAAGTAAGATCTTTGTCCTTTTTGTAGTTGTGCAGGGTGAAAGAGATTAGTTGATCTTCTACCAAGCCATCGTATAAGGGCTGATTGGGAACTTGTTTTAAGATGGCAACCATTGCATTATTCTCTTCTGCGATCTTTTTAAAGTTTTTTGTCCTGCTATCCTCCTTGTTAGAAGACCACTTGGGGAGTCCGTCCTTAACGCTTCCTCCGGTAACGAATAATAATGCCCCATCATGGTCTACCTTTGATGGTACCAATAAAGTGAGCTGATGGGTCCAAATAAAATCGCGCCATTTTTGGGATGTGAGTAATAGCTCATATACGGAAGATTCCCCTAACTGGTAGCTGTCACGTAACTCCCAGGAATAATGGGAGTCGTTATTGTGTAAATAGCTTTTTAATGCAGTTTCCGGAGTTATAGGATCATTTATTACCTTGTTTTCTGCCAGATTTTTTGGATGGTCTTTGCAGGCCATGATGAGGGCCATAAAGAGCAATAAAAGAAGGTGTTTTTTCATGGTGGTATTTATAAGTTATGTGTTTTTCCTACGCTATCTATTTGGTATTGGAATGCCGTGATAGCTGCCTTACAGCACGCCATAGAATAAGCTGAAATTTTCTAGTACTGCCCTGTGGTTGCTAAACCCAGCCAGTTAATTTTTGCAAGCGTTCTTATTAAGCTGCATCGTTTGTATTATGCTATTCCTTAACAATATAGGCCTAAAAAGTGATATCTTGAAATAAGGTTTCACAATTAGAATATTGCCCTTTTTGGTAAAATTATATTTAAATATTTAAATCGAGGGTTAATATTTAATGCACAATTAATAAAATAGCTGAATTATACCGAAAAAATTAAGTATATATTTGAGGATAACCTATTTAAGGGATTGTTTTTTGGGGATTTGATATGTGGGGCTTAAAGGGCTCCAAGCGTAGGACTAAATATAAACCAACCAAATATTTAATTAAAAGGCCGACCTATGAAATGAGCACTATCGAAAACTGTTCGCAACTACGAATTAAGATCTGCGCATTACATACGTCCGTTAAAAAACAATAAATATCTACCTATGAAAAAAAAATACACACGAGTATTAATTGGAATGCTCTCTTCCCTTATGCTGACGTTGTTTTCTTGTAGCTCGGACGATTCGGATAGGGAAAGTTTACCGCTTACCGCAGATATCTTTCACAGTGTTAAGGGGAAAAAGGTAGCATTTCAGGGCTTGACCAACAGTGCTGTTTCTTGGATGTGGGATTTTGGAGATGGCAATACCAGTACCGATAAAAATCCCGTACATACCTATGCCTCGGGAGGATACTACTCCGCTACCCTAACTGCTACCGGTGCCGATGGAAGTACGGTAAACAAGGAAATTCGTTTGGCGGTGGATTTAACCCCCTATATTTTGCTTACGGGCGGACCAACGGCCGAGAATGGGAAGACCTGGAAATTGGCAAGTAGCCATTCAGATTCGGACTATTTTGCCAATGCAGACGCTACCTTGTCACCATTTCCTGGAGCGCCAAAACCATTGCCAGCAGGAATAATGGGAGCCGGATTGGGGCTTGGAGAAGTATATGAGGACGAATATACATTTCATTTTGACGGTAGTTACGGCCATGATGTAAAAGCCGATGGGGCTGCCTTTAGTGGTCTGGTTTATCAATTTGTTACTACGGGTGGAGCGGGTATTGTAAATCCTAGTTCTAACCAAAGTTTTGGATTGTGTACCGGAGCCTATACACCAGATGAGACGGCTACTTTTACCTATGTGGAGAAAGAGGACTTCACCGTTTCTTCCGTTTATGGCCCGGAGGGTACTATAACCTTTAATGGGGTAAGCACCCTAGACTTTTCAGGAACCGAGTTTTTGGGCTTTATGGATTTTCAACGGAAGGTAATCGTTCAGGAAATTAAGGATACTTCAATGCGAGTAGTCATGTTCATGGCGGCTTCCACGGATGCCATTGGGGTAAACACCCATGCACTAGTGCTCACCTTCGAAGTCGTGAATTAATCTTCCTAGACCATTTTGGAAGATCAGAAATAATTAACCAACCACAAAGCAATTTTATGAACATGCGTCTAAATTATATTAAACCGATAGTTAAACAAATGGGGGGGCTGCTGCTGCTGTTGTGTACAGCCTTGCTAACCGCACAGTCCGGACAACATACCGTATCGGGAACTGTTACCTCTTTGGATGACGGAATGCCCTTGCCAGGGGTAACCATATTAGTGAAAGGGACTACCCAAGGGGAAACCACCAATTTTGATGGCAACTACCAAATTAATTTGGCCAATGCAAATGGCACCTTGGTTTTTTCCTACCTTGGTTTTCAAACCACCGAGGTTGCGGTAAATGGAAGGACTACCATCAATGTTCCATTGGCAACCAGTACGGAGGCCTTGGATGAGGTGGTGGTAACGGCCCTAGGGATAAAAAGATCTGAAAAATCCTTGGGATATTCCGTAGAAAATGTAGCAGGAGAAGAACTAACCCGTGTGGCCCAAGAGAATGTTTTAAACTCCTTGTCTGGAAAAGTGGCCGGGGTAACGTTAAATGCTACAGGGGGTACCGGATCCTCTGTGAGTATGGTAATCCGGGGAGCTATTTCCTTAAGCTCGGACAATCAGCCGCTCTTTGTGATAGATGGGGTGCCCATAGCCAACTCGGTTAATAATGTAGGTGGTTTTGGGAGCGATAACCGGGTAGATTACGGAAATGCCATTTCGGATTTAGACCCAGAGAGTATAGAGGATGTAAGTATCCTAAAAGGTCCCAGTGCAGCTGCGCTGTACGGTTCTAGAGCAGGGAACGGCGTGGTTTTGATTACTACCAAGAAGGCACGGGATATGGAAAAGATGAAGGTTTCCTTTACCTCCAGTACCGTTTTTGATGTTCCTTATAGGTATTTAAAACAGCAAACGCGATTTGCATCGGGGTATTTTTCCTTCTCGCCAGAATCTCAGGGAGGAAGCTATATAATGCCCGAAATCTCCCTGTCTGGAGGAAATTCTGGCCCGGAATTGGACAAGGGGTATTTTGCCATCCAATGGGATTCTCCCACAGATGCCAATGGAGTGCGTATTCCAACTCCCTTAAGATCCTATCCCAACAACGTAAAGAATTTTGTGCAGACAGGTATTACTACCTCTAACAGCCTTACGGTAACCAATAGCTCCGAGGTTATTAATTATAGATTGGGGGTTACCAATATGGAGAATACAGGACTTATTCCCAATTCGGACGTCAACAGAAACAGCTTTTCCCTTTCTGCATCTTCCAATTTAAACAATAAGCTCCTTATAAGTACCAATGTAAATGTGGTGCATAGCTTTTCAGATAATAGGCCAGCCTCCAACAGAGGGGCCAATCCCTTACAATGGGCGTATAATATGCCGGCCAATCTAGATTTAATGAGCCTAAAGGATTATGACCTGCCAGGTACGGATGTGCTGAGTATTTCTGAGGACTACAACAACCCTTATTTTTTGGCACATGAGGTAAACAATAGCAATTCCCGGTATCGGATTTTTGGGAATATGGCGCTAGACTGGCAAATAAGTCCAGAGTTCAATATCAGGACAAGTTATAACCTCAATAGCTTTAATCAAACCCAGGAAACTAAAATGTCGCCTGGTTATAGTAGGGAATCCAACAATGGAACCTATGGTATTGCCAAATCGGACGGGGTAGAGACCAATGTGGATTTGCTGGCTACCTACGCCAAGGATTTTGATGCTTTTGATATTCGTATTTCCGGAGGTGGAAATCTAATGTACCAAAAAAGCAGCGGCATTAGCAATTCGGCCGCATCTAGAGTAGGTCTTATCGTACCCGATCTGTTTACGGTAAAAAATATTGCCCCTTCTGCTTTGGTCTATTCCAGTTTTTTAAGTGAGCGTGGCATCAATAGTGTATACGGACTGGCAAATATAGGCTATGAAGATATGTTATACTTAGATGTAACCGCAAGAAACGATTGGTCTAGTACCCTGCCGGTGAATAATAGGTCTTATTTTTACCCATCCGCATCCCTGAGTTTTTTATTAAGTGAATTGATCGAAATTCCCAAGGTAGATCTTCTTAAGTTAAGAGGAGGCTGGGCTAGGGTTGGTAACGATACCAGTCCGTACCAATTGGGCGCCTATTATAACAACGCAGGACAGTGGGACAATGCGGTTTTGTACAGCGCCTCTGGCGGACTAAGTACGCCTAGCTTAGAGCCAGAGGAGGCTACCTCCAAGGAATTTGGAGTAGACCTCTCCCTATTTGATAATAGAGTGCGATTTAATGGTACGTATTACACGGTGGAAAATAAAAACCAAATTGTACCCAGTGTTCCCATTCCGGGTTCCTCGGGTTATAGCAGTGTTAGTATAAATGCTGGGGTGCTAGAAAGTAAGGGGTACGAACTCTCCTTGGGTATTACTCCAATAAAGACAGCCAATATAAACTGGGATGTTAACCTAAACTTTACTACGAATGAGTCTAAAATTATAGCGCTAGCAGAGGGGATAGATTATATCGAATTCTGGAGTGATAACAAAAGTGTATCTAGGGGGTATGTAGCCAATCCCGCCACTGGGGAAGATGGTTTGGTAGGTAATTTATATTCCCCAAAGATTAAAAGGGTTACCGATCCCAATTCTCCCTATTTAGGATATCCCATGCTGGGAACAGGGGAAGATGCAGAATGGTTGCCAGAAGAAGAGCGGGTAAAAGTGGGGAATTATAATCCAGATTTTATAATGGGCTTGCAAAGTAGTTTTTCCTATAAAAACTTTAGCTTAAACCTGACGGTAGATTGGCGTTCTGGAGGCCAATATATGTCCCAAACCTCTAGATATATGACCGAGGATGGCTATAGTCAGCAATTATTGGATAATTTAATTAATCCAGGAATCTCTTCCACTGGGCAAGAATTAAAGGATTGGGTGTTAGACAATGCCGATCTACTGATCTTCGGAGAGAATTTTATTTCTATTGGAGGTCCTCCCGGAGAGGGCGGATTCCCAGAGGCTTTAGGAGGTAGTGTCGTATACGATGGAGTCTTTAATGCCGGGGTGGTAGGTTACCACGATGAGAATGGCAATTTTATCTTAGAACGTGAGAACCTCGGATTGGAAGGTACCAGTTTCATCCCCTTTTCCGTAGCCAATGCATGGGATTTTGGAACCCCACATATGTTCGATGCAGATTTTATCAAACTAAGGGAAATTTCCCTAGGCTATGATCTGCCCAAAAGATTTTTGGACAAGACAGGACTATATGCTGTGAATATCTCCCTGTATAGTAGAAACATCATGTTATGGACCAAGGATTCCGCCTTTGGTATAGATCCAGAAAGAGCGTATCAGGCAGAATCCGGGAAAGATAAAAGAGGAACTCAATTTAAGCAAGGGATAGAACGCTATAACGTAGACCCTTGGGTAATCCCTGTTGGATTTAAGGTCGGTTTCACATTCTAATCAATAAAACAATGATCACCATGTATCAGATAAAAAATAAAATAGTTGTATTGTTTATAGGGCTTGCCCTCTTGGTGTCCTGTCATGGATTGGAGGAGCTGAATGAGAATCCCAACCAGGCAAGTTCAGAGACCGTAGAGCCTAATTTATTGGTGCCTACCGTTATTTCCAGCGCCGCTAAAAATACCTTAAACCTTGGATTTGGCGATCTAGCAGGGGTAGTGCAACACACCCAAAAAGATGGATGGTCTGGTGGGCATAACGCCTATGACTGGGGGAATGATTCCCATAGTTGGAACGGATTTTATAGTGCCCTTACCAATAATAAGACCTTAATCCAGAAGGCGGAAGATGAAAACTTGGAATTTCACCTAGGAGTGGGATTGGTAATGAGAGCTTATTTATTTGGAATGATAACCGACCTGTGGGGAGATGCACCCTATTCCGAAGCTCTTAAAGGGGATCAAGGAAGTGAATATTTTAAATCGCCCTTCGATCCGCAAAAGGATATTTATGTCGGAATCTTGGCAGATCTGGCCAAGGCCAATACCTTACTATCCAAGAATCAGAGTGCCTATTTCGGAATTCAACCCGCCCAAGATATTCTTTATGCAGGCAATGTAGCTAAGTGGAGAAAATTCGCCAACTCCTTGGCACTTAGGTACTATATGCGACTCTCCGCAAAGGAGCCTGGCCTAGCAGAAGAAGGGATTAAGAGAATTACTTCCAATCCGCAGCAATACCCGCTGATAAAGACCGCTTCGGATGATGCCGCAATGGCATATGTAGGTAATACCGGTAACGACTCATGGCCCACCAATACTAAGTTTGATTCTGATACCCAAGGGGCTTATTTTAGGATAAAAATGGCGGAAACCTTAGTGGAAGTTTTAAAATCCTTGGATGACCCAAGACTAGGGGTCTGGGCCAATAAAGTAGGAATACCTCTTGTATTGGATGAAGGAGCCCCAGAGGGTACGGATTATATGTTGGATGGGGAACGACATGTTTCCCAAGACATTGTAGATGCTTACGAGGAAGTGGTTGGGGTACCCGTAAATTATGCCAAAGACTATATAGGATTACCAACGGCTATGACCTTGGGACCGGCCTTTAATTTAAAAGAAGAGTTTAAACAGGGATCCTATAATCCCCATGTGTCCCAACTAAATGATATTTATAAAGAAGCCAGTGGCCCACTTTTAAAGGCGCGGATGCTTTCGGCTGCCGAAGTAAATTTTATTTTGGCCGAAGCAGCCCTACAAGGGTGGATTTCTGGGAGTGCGCAGCATTATTATGAGGAAGGGATTAAGCAATCTTTTGAAACCTGGGGGGTATCCTCGGAATATTCAGATTATATTTCGGGGGCGCCTTTTAATGGCCTGGAGGATATAATAGAGCAGAAGTGGATTGCCAGCTGGACTGCTGCCGCAGAAGCCTGGTTCGATTATAGGAGGACTGGTTTACCCAAGCTGCAGACGGGGGAAGCTTCCAAGCGCGCTGCGCTTCCATTACGGTTTTATTATCACATAAACGAGACGGATACCAATGCAGAGAATGCAGATGCTGCAATCGGTAGGTTAGAGGCCACCCAGTTTAAGGGAGAAGATACCAGTAATAATAGTGCCTGGTCTAAAATTTGGCTCCTGCAAGGAACTGGAAAACCATATTGATCAAAGTGTTTGTTAAACATAATAGGGGAGGTCTAAGAAGACGATTGGTTCTTTTTAGACGTTCTCTTTTTTAATGTATGGATCGCAGTAAGGTCCTTAATATCAAATTTTCATGAAGAAATTGAATGAAGCTTTCCAAAATACACCCCGAGCAATCCTAAGTCTTTTATGCTGCCTTGTAGTTCCATTTTTCATTTTTGGCCAAAAGCAAAAATTACAGGAAAAATTTATCTTCCCATTCCAAAGTCAGCATGTACACGCCAGTTCCATAGTAGCACTTCCCAATGGGGATTTGTTGTCTTGCTGGTTTCAAGGTTCCGGGGAACGCAAGGCCAATGATGTACAAATCATGGGCTCCCGTTTACAAAAAGGACACGCAGCATGGAGCGCGCCTTTTGTTATGGCAGATACTCCTGGTCAGCCCGATTGTAACCCCGTACTTTTTGTGGATGGGGATGGCAAGCTATTCTTGTTCTGGATCGTCGTGCAGGCCAATAGATGGGAACGTTCTATCTTAAAATATAAAACCGCTGTCGACTACCTGAAATCGGGAGCCCCAAATTGGGATTGGCAGGAGGTTATCCTGTTAAAACCCGATGAGAAATTTGAAAATACCATAGAAACGCAATTTAAGGCCATGCCTCCCCGAGGCCTCACTTGGGCAGAATACGCGCCCAATTATGAAACTATGATCTTGGAGGCCGCCAAGGATAAAACCAAAAAGGAGACGGGATGGATGACTCGGATACATCCCACCGTATTGCCATCAGGGAGAATTTTGCTCCCTCTCTATTCGGACGGTTACAACTTATCCTTGATTGCGATATCGGATGACCAAGGAACCACATGGCAACCTAGTCTGCCCATTGTGGGCTATGGCAATATTCAGCCAAGTATTGTGCGAAAAAAAGATGGTAGCCTTGTAGCGTATATGCGCGATAATGGGGATGCCCCCGGACGCATATTGGAAAGTACCTCTAAGGATGATGGCTATACGTGGACCCCTGCCTCTAAATCCAATATTCCTAATCCCGGTACCAGTATGGAAACCTTGGTCCTTGCTAATGGGAATTGGATAATGGTTTACAACGACCTAGAATCGGGGAGGTCTAGCCTAGCCGTAAGCCTATCGGAGGATGAAGGGAAAACTTGGAAGTGGACCCGAAATCTGGAGGTACATGAAAATGGATCCTTTTCCTATCCGTCTATGATTCAAACCAAGGACGGTTTTATCCATATTACCTATTCCTATCATATAGCGGGAAATAAAACCATAAAACATGTGGCGTTTCCATCAGAATGGGTAAAGGGAAAAACGGAGGGGAAATAAGGGAAGTGGAAATTAGTTTAAAAATAGCATAAGAGTAACCATCAAAAAGTTTAGATCATGAAGAAAATTTGTTTTTTATCCTGTTTGTTTATCACTGTCATTGGGTTGGCACAGGAGAACCGAAAAATAGCCTTCGGCCCCTATATTCAGCAAATGGGAACCAAAGATGCCACTATCTGTTGGTCTACCAAGGTAAGCGAACCCACCATAACCGATCCAGAGGGAAATGTAAAAACCATAACAGAATATAAACACCATAAGATCCATTTGGGCCGATTAAAGCCCAATACGGAATATAGCTATGATGTGCTAAACGATGGAACGGACGAGGGCAAAGGCACCCTAACAACCTATCCAGACGAGATGGTTCCCTTTAATTTTGCAGTCACCGGAGATTCTAGAAGTAGGCACGATGTTCATGCCAAGGTGGTGGCCAAAATAATGGAAACCAATCCGAGGTTCATAGTGAATTCTGGGGATCTGGTATCCAACGGGCGATCTATTGAAGATTGGGAAGCCTTTTTTGAGGTAAATAAGGAGTTAATGAGGAATACCCCCTATTACCCAGTGCTGGGAAATCACGAGAAAGACTCCCCCTACTACTACGATCTTTTTGATCTTCCCAATAATGAGAAGTATTACTACTTTACCGTAGGGGATGCCTTGATGATAGTTTTGGACAGTGAGGGCAAGGAAATTTCCCAACCTACATTCGTTTCCGATGAACACAGTGAAGCCTTTTGGAAAGAAGCATTCTCCGATTATTTTGTGGAGCAAAAGAAGTGGTTAGAGAAAGTGCTAGACCTCAATAGGGAAGCGGGATTTGTATTTATATTTCAACACAAACCCCTTTTTAGCGTTATGAAAAATAGGAAGGCCGAAGCCGAGAAGACTCGAGAATTCTGGGGAGATATTTTCGAGAGACACAAGGTGCAGGTCTTCTTTAACGGACATGATCACCACTATCACCGAGCGTTTAAAAACGGGGTGCATTACATTACTTCTGCAGGAGCAGGAGCGCCATTGTACGACGTGGATTTTGAACTTCCAGAAACCGAGAAATTTAGTAAGGTAGAACACTTTGTAAATGTGCAGGTTCAAAAGGATAAAGCCGTGCTTTTGGTGACAGATATAGACGGGAACGAAATAGAGACCGTAGAAGTGAAGAGACGGATGGTGATGGAACCATAGATAGTGCTATACCAAAACTAAAAACGAAATATAAATTAGCTAATATGAAATCATCTACCTGGAGGATCCCGATGCTTATTGTAGCCATGGCCTTGGCAACCGCTTGGGCTATTCGCGGACAGTTTGGGCACGAACAGGGGGCCGCATGGGCCGGGGCTATAGGAGGTATTGCTTTGGTCTTGGTCTCCCAACGCCAGGATTGGTATCGGAAAATGATGGTGGTTGCCCTGGCCTCTGCCGTTGGCTGGGGCGTAGGCGGGATGATCAGCTATGGGATGATAGTAGGCTATGGAAAAGCGGACAATTTTATCAATGCCTTTTATGGCCTAGGGATGTTGTTCCTGATAGGAGGCCTCTTTGGGCTACTGGGGGGTGGCTTGGTAGGACTTAGTTTAGATTCCACTCGGGAAAATAGGGTGAAATGGGGCGCCTTAATGGCAGAGATGGCAGCAGGCGGACTCATAGGGTATTATTTATTGATTGTACAGATAGGAATAAGAATGACCCCTCCAAGGTCCGAGGCATGGGCGGTTTGTCTTGGAGCTGGCTTAGCCATGTTATGGCATATGGCTAGGGAAAAAAGAAATTCGCCCATCAGGGTGGCATGCTTCTCCATGTTAGGAGGGGGTATAGGTTTCGGATTCGGTAATTTTCTGCAGATCCTAGGGATAACCGCAGCGCTATCCTTTAATATGTGGAATGTGATGGAATATAGCATCGGATTTTTTGGAGGTCTAGGAATGGCCTATGGGGTCTTTAGCTCTCCTTGGCCTAAAGATATACCAGGGCCAAAGAAGTGGGAGAACTGGAGTTCATTTGGAATACTTGCCCTTTTTCTACCATTGATTGTTTATAGGGAGTCCCTTAGTTATCACCACCTAACTAGGCGATTACGGGATTTGCCAAATGTAGAGGAGCTGGCAACTACTAGTACCTGGGTGGCTGCACTGGTGCTTCTTTTAATGATATTTTTATTGGGTAGGCAATTAATAAAGGAGGAGATAGGCCATAAACAGGTATTCCGGACGTTTTTTATTTTATTGATTCCGTATGCGGGAGTTAGCTTTTTGGTAAAAGGGCTTTTAGGTGGGGTGGTAGAAGTCACTCACTACTTATACCTCCTTAATATTTTGATGCTGTTTCTACTACTAGGCCTTAAGCAACCATCTATTCAATTTGGAAAACTAAAAGTTATGCCAATGGATAGGTGGATTTACTATTTGCTGGGAGGTTTAAGTTTTATGGCGCTTTTGGCATTTATAGCTATTCATGTACATGGTGATTTGGGAGGACATAATAGATTTCCATTAAACTAAGGATATGACGACTACAAAGGAAAGTAATGGCTTTTATTTTATGATTCTTGTGGTGTTTATTGCCATTGGATATGCCGTTCTAAGATATCACCTATTGGGGGAGGTTCCCTGGAAAGATTTTCCAATTTTTATTTTAAACAAAGGTGTATCGCTGGCTGGGATAACCCTTTTGTCATTATGTGTTTCCCTTGGCCCCTTATCTCGCATGGGAATCTCCATATTAGCTACAAGATCTGCCAAGAAACTGATGGGCATTTCAGGGCTACTCCTGACCATTGCGCATGTTTTGCTGAGTATGGTAATTTTAAATCCGCGCTATTTTGAGCTGTTTTTTGTGGAGGATGGAAGCTTATCGGCACGGGGATCCCTTAGTTTGATGGCTGGGGTGGTTAGCTTAATAATGCTGGGGGTATACCATCAATGTTTTAAAAATGGGGTGGTGGGAAAGGAAAAATTGGTTAAGTTTTTAACCTCCAATAAATTTGTTCTAGGACTACTACTGCTGTTAGGGGCTCATCTTTTTTTTGTGGGCTATCACAATTGGTTGGTTCCCGCCAATTGGATAGGCGGACTACCACCCATTACGTTGGTTTCCTTTGTAATGGTATTTTTGGCCATGGGAATTAGTCTTCTTGGGCGCTGAAAATTCTACGCCGCTAGAGAAAGCTAAAAGTTAGGATACTATCTAAATGTCTTCCGATATTCACTAGGGGTCTTCCCCATAATGAATTTAAAGTAGTGGTTAAAATTGGCGAGATTGTTATACCCGCTTTCAAAACAAATTTGAGTAATCTGTTTGTCCGTTTCTGCCAGTAATTTAGCGGCTATGCCCACCCTCACGCTCTTTACATACTCCATAAAGGTTTGGCCTGTCTTCTTCTTAAAATACCTGCAGAAGCTGCTGGGCGCCATGTTTAGTACGGCAGAGGCCGACTCTAACTTTACCCCTTCCTGGATGTTTTGGAAAACATACTCATAAACCTTGTTTATCTTATCAAGGTTTTTGGAGAAAACGGCGGAGTTGTTAATGGGATTTGATAGGTTTTCCCTTTCCTCTACTTGGATGAGGTAATGAAATACCCTTAATAGTTGAATGTAATACTCCAAACCAGTGAGCTGGGTCATCTCCTCCAAAATAGCCGGTATATGGGTGTCATTTCCCAGTTTAAATCGTAGTCCGGTGTTGGATTGTCTTAGTAGCTCAACCACCTTCTCCAATTCGGGCATTTTAAAAAAATCCGAATTGATGATGTCTTCAGAGAAATGGGTGACAATACAAAAGGGATCTTTACCTTTTTCGGCATCCAAGGCTTCCCAACAATGAGGTAGATTGGGACCTAAAAGTACCAGATCGTCTTTTTCAAAACCGGAGATGTTATCTCCCACAATTCTTCGTCCCGACCCTGATGTGATAAAATTTAATTCGAAATTTCTATGGGAATGAATTCTGGCATTGGATGCCAATGGTAGTTTTCTAGAAATAAATGAATGCTTGGTGGGGACATAAATTTTTTCAAAAATAAACTCCATCTTTATAATATTGACATTATTACACCAATATAATTAATTATTTTAAAATAAAGGTTAAGATATAATGCAATTAAAACAATATAGTGGTGGCGATTGGTGTTAAATTGAATTTAATTTGTGTAGGGTCTATGGTAATAGAAGGAGAATTGTTAAAGAATTAGGTTGCTTGACCAAACTTCTTGCCGTTAATCGATTTTAGCCTAAAATAAAGACTTTTAAACATGAGCAAATGAATTTACCAATAAAAGGAATTATTCCACCGATGATTACGCCGCTTTTGGAGAATTTGTCATTAGATCTTGTCGGATTAGAAAATTTGGTGCATCATTTATTGGAAGGTGGTGTACATGGTATTTTTATCTTGGGGACTTCTGGTGAGGGACCTAGCCTGAGTTACGCAACACGGAAAAAAATGATTTCCGAGACCTGTAGGTTGGTTAACGGCAAGGTGCCGCTGTTGGTTGGAATCACAGATACCTCCTTTGAGGAAGCCATGGAATTGGCCAAACACGCCAAAAGGGAAGGAGCCAATGCCTTGGTGGTGGCCTCCCCATATTACCTTCCTATTTCTGAGAGGGAAATGTTAGAGTATTTGGAAAATTTAGCTCCTAAATTGCCATTACCTTTCCTTTTGTACAATATGCCAAGTTGTACCAAGCTAAGCGTATCAATGAAAATAGTTAAAAAAGCGAGAGCGTTGGGAGCTATAGGCATCAAGGATAGCTCTGGTGATCTTTCGTTTTTGTATATGCTGATCGAAGCGTTTAAGAACGACCCCCAATTCGCTATCATTACGGGGACGGAATTATTTCTGCCAGAAACAATCATGAATGGCGGACATGGGGCCGTGGCAGGGGGTGCCAATTTTTTTCCAGGGCTTTTTGTGGCCCTCTATGAAGCTATGCTTAAGAAAGATTTTGATAAGGCAAAAGAACTACGCCAAGAGGTGATAAAGATTCATCATACCATTTATGAGGTTGGAAAATATTCCTCACGGCACATAAAAGGGACTAAAGCAGCCTTAGCAGCCATGAATATTTGCAAGGATTATGTAGCAGAACCCCTGCACAGATTTAATGAGGAACAACGTAATAAAATTAAAGAGTATATTGTAGCGTTTAAATATACCAACCACTACAAACCTGCATTATGAATTACCAATTAGGAACTGTGGACCTGACCATAATAGTGCTTTATGGACTGGTCTTGGTCCTCATGGGAATCTACTTTTTTAAGAGGAGCAAAACTTCGGAACAGTTTATGGTAGCCAGTAGGGGGATACCCGCCTGGGCCGCAGGTATTGCGGTTATGAGTACCTATACTAGTAGCATTTCCTATATTGCCGTTCCTGGAAAAGCCTTTGACGATAATTGGCACCCCCTTGTATTTGCCATCTGCGCCATTCCAGTAGCCTGGTTTGTAACTTCCTATGTAATTCCCCATTACCGAAAAAATAATATCATCTCCGTTTATAACTATCTCGAAGAAAAAATTGGGGGCTGGGGTAGAATTTATGCTGCTTTCTCCTTTCTCCTCTTTATGGTAGGGCGGGTAGCTGTAATTCTATACTTGTCTTCCCTGTTGCTTACCTCCTTTGTGAGCTTAGATATAGAAATGGTTATTGTATGTATTGGTGTCGTGACCATTATCTACACCTTAATGGGAGGAATGGAAGCGGTCATATGGACGGATGTGATGCAATCCATAATAATGATCGGGGGAATCCTTTTTGTAGCTGTTATACTTAGTATGGAGATTTTTTCCCAGCCCGATTATTTGGTGCAAAAGGCTTTTGATAACAATAAATTTAGCCTTGGGGATACAGACTTTTCACTGCGCGATAGAACATTGTGGGTAATGATTATTTACGGAATATCGGAAAATGTTAGGAATCTTATTGCCGATCAAAATTACACCCAGAAATATAGCTCGGTGGGCACCACCCAGGAAGCGCGTAAATCGGTTTGGATTGCCATGCTCATCTACCTGCCATTAACCCTTATCTTTTTATATATAGGAACGGCCTTATTTGCTTACTACGGAGCAGAAGCAAATGTTTTAAATGAAACCATTACCAAAGGCGATGAGGTCTTCCCATATTTTATTGCTACAGAACTCCCGGTAGGCATTAAAGGCCTTATGATTGCAGCCATCATGGCGGCTTCTATGAGTACGGTAGATTCTGCCCTCAACTCTTCGGCTACGGTGCTGTATATCGATTTTTATAAAAAGTACCTCAATCCCAAAGGGTCCGAACGGTCCAGCCTAAATTTTCTTAGGATTACCACCATCATTTGGGGAGTGTTGGGAGTGGGATTTGCCCTGCTTATGATTAATGCCAAAAGCGCATTGGATGTCTGGTGGCAAATTTCAGGGATTTTTGGGGGTGGTATCCTCGGATTGTTTCTCTTGGCCCTATTTAACGTAGGTATCAGTCGGGCACAAGGGGTTCTATCCGTACTGTTTAGTATTCTAATTATTGTTTGGGGTACCTTCTTTAGAGACCTGCCCAAAGGTTACAGCTGGTTAGAGTGTTCCATGGATCCAATAATCATTGGTGCGGCTTCTACGGCAGGATTAATTGCTATGGCCTTGGTCTTTATGCTGTATAATAAAAGCAAAACTAAAGAGTACGCATAATTTTGGAACTGGGGAAACAGGCATGGATTAAGATAGGGAGGGTGCTTCTGCCCCCATTACTTCTTTTAATGCTACTGCTCTTCTTCCCATTTTCTATAACTATCATAGATGCCCTAAGCTTACAACCCCTAGCAGATTACAGTATTCAGATACATTTCTGGAGAACGGTCTTTGAACCCTTTTTGGGTCCTTTGCTTTATTTTAAAAGATCTATAAACCCACTGCAGGAAGTGCCAATGGCAATCCTGTGGGGGCTTGTGATCTATCTGCTCCATGGGTTTTGGAAGTACAAAAAAATGGAGGATAAATCTGGAGGGGGAAAATACTTTTTAAGGAAACTAAGCAATTTACCTTTGATTTTGGGAATGGGGTTTGCTTACTTTCTTTTAGTCCTTTTTATTCCATTGCCAACCAATACCATCGTCAATAATTCCGAGCACGATATTTTGGTGACCACCCATGCACATTCCGAATACAGCCATGACGGATTAATCTCTCCAATACAATTGTGGGAATGGCATAAAAGAAATGGATTTGACGCCTTGTTTATTACCGAACATGCCCATCATCATAAAACCCTAGAGTTTTCAAGACAACAGCGCAATAGTAAATTTCCTATGGATCCATTGGTTATGGTAGGGCAGGAGTATTCTGGCTCTAACCATATGAGTCTTTTGGGGTTAAACGGAAGCTTTGTGACCAAAGGAAAAACAGATGCAGAAATTGTGGACTTAACCCACAGGCATGGGGGTGCAGTAATCGTTAACCATTGGTTTGATGGGAAAGGAAAGGAAAAAGAATTCTATACGGCCATGGGAGTAGATGGATTTGAAATTGAAAATGTAGGCAAGAAATTATACTACAATCGGTTAGTTTTCAAGAATCTTAAAGAACACTGTGAGGAAAACGGACTTATCATGGTGGGCGGCTTAGACTATCACGGATATGGAAGGGGATGTTCCCTTTGGAATGCTTTCACCATTCCCAATTGGCACAAAATGAACCCAAAAGCAAAAGAAAGTGCCATACTACAGATTTTACAGGATAGGGATCAGTCTAAGCTTAAGGTACTTATGTACAGGGATAGGCCTTTTTACGAGGGGATCCCTCCTTTGATTAGTCCACCTATTAACGCCCTATATTATTTTAGAACGCTCAATGGCTATCAAGTGGCATCTTGGATAGTTTGGTGGGCTATTTTTCAGTTGTTTCTTGTTGTAGGAAGGAGTTGGCTAATGTATTGGGAAGATGCTTTGCCATTAGGGGGAGGCCTAAGCGCAACGTTTATGCTGATCTTGGGCGTAATTTATTATTTAAAGGACCAGACGCTGCAGGGGTATAGTAGTTTGTATGCCGAATACGGTACCCTCTTGTTGACAATTGGGGGCATATATATCCTATACGCGGGCTACTTAATCCGTCGTCGTTTTTTTAGAGTGAAAATATAGTCTGAGGTAAAAGCCTGCTGTTCATTTTTATATCCAGCCTTCTACGGGTGGCCATTTACCATCTTTAACGGTGAAGCTTACGCGCTCTTAAATAATTTAAAAGAGCTTCCGGCAAATCTGTCTGTATTACATTTACATATTTTTTGCTCAAAAGGGCATCAAACCCAGCATCTTTCTCTAACCGCTCCATGCTATCATATTTTCCTAAGGCATTGATCCATACCCTTGTTCCCGAGTCTATAATCTTGCGCATCTTACGGTCCTTGTAAAAGCTTTCATCAATATGGATAATATCTATCAGGTCCATTTTTTGAATCGCCCTCACTTCTCTTCTAGAATACGCCCTAGGCATTATTCGTATTTCACTATCCATTTCTTGCAGCCTGGGGGTTTCCTTATAATCGTACAGAAAAAATAATATTTGGTTCTCCATCCCGAATTCTTGAATAAGGGAATAGGCTTTTTCAACAGCGGCCATATCCTCCAATTTAAAGTCGATGTCTAAAAGGACTTTTCCTTTAGTCAATTGCAGTACTTCTTTAAAGGTGGGAATACGCTCTGTAGTGATACTGTCTTTAAATAATAGGCGTAGGTCTTTTAGCTGGTCTAAGCTAAAATCGGACACATTTCCACTACCATTGGTGGTTCTATCCAAAGTGCGATCGTGCATTATCAGCAACACTCCATCCTTACTTTGTCTAATATCTAATTCCACGATATCTACTCCTATACGGATACTTTCCTTAATGGCAGCCAAAGAATTTTCTGGGTAATAATCATTGGTGGCTCTATGGGCAGCAACTAATATTTGTTCGGGATTGTTTTTAAAATCGATTAAAATACGATCCAAGTTGGACTCCTGTGCTGCTAATCCTACATAGAGAAATAACAATAGCACTAAGAGAAGCTTTTTTGGGTGTGGTGATAGGTGGTTGTTCATTTCAAAAATAAATAAACTGGCGCGGTAGCCAGTAATTATAAGCTTCCCTAAGTTAGGAAATTATTTTGGCTCTCCTTACTCTGCACCGGCTAGGATCAGTAGTTGGGCAATTTCTTTAAACCCACGACGTTTTGCGTGCTGTAAGGGAGTGATACCGTTATTGTCGGCAATATTAACGTTGGCACCTGCAGCTATAAGCATGGATACAGCTTGCTGGTAACGTTGGTTGCCTTCCCCTAAGATAATGGCCTCCAATAAGGCCGTCCATCCCAGGCGATTGATGTGGTCTATGGGATAATTGGGGTCGTCTAGTAAGAGCTTTATCACCTCTAAATGGGCATGCTCACTGGCGGGAATTAGGGCCGTTCCTTTATACCTGTTTAGTACCCCGTAATCTGGATTAGCAGTCATGCAGATTTTTACAATTTCTGTGAAGCCTTCGGCGCCAGCATATAAAAAAGGAGAGTTAAGCATATGATCTTGGGCATTGACATTGGCTCCTGCTTTTATAAGAATTTTTGCAGCTTCTACATGGTTGGCATAGGTAGCAAGCATAAGGGCAGTACGTCCCTTAGTGTCTTTTAAGTCTAGCTGAGCACCATTCGCTATCGCCTTCTTTAGGGAGAGGGTATCATTGTTGGCAGCCGCCCTAAGTAGTAAGGTGCTTTTCATTGTGTTTTGTCCCTTGCTCTGAGCGCAGGATACTCCGATGAGAAGCATACATCCCATCAAGAAAAAAGTCTTCATTTTTTATCATTTTCGGTAAAGTTAAGGATCATTTTCGTCAATGGGAAGAGGGGGGCTGTCGTAGGAGAAGCGCTCAGCTAAGGTTGTTTGCATCAATATATTTATGATAAGGATTCATTATAAATAAGGCAGACCTGTATTTTTAAAGAAAAAATGCCAATAGTAGGAAGTATCGTAAAAGGGTTTTTGGATTTGAGAGATCGATTGGTGAGTGATAAAAATCCGGTAGAGGCCCAAAAGGAGGTGTTGAAAATGCTCTTGGAAAAGGCCAAGAACACCGATTTTGGCAAGCACTATCAATTTTCAAAAATCCTGAAATCGCCCAATCTAGTAAGAACTTTTGCTGAAACCATCCCTTATTTTGATTATGATAAAATGAATGCCGAGTGGTGGTGCAAAATCCATGAGGGCACTCCGGATGTTAGTTGGCCGGGAAAGCCAGATTACTTTGCGTTGAGTTCTGGTACTACGGGAAAAACAAGTAAGCGTATCCCCGTTACTAATGACATGATTAAGGCTATACAGGAGGCGGGTTTAGAACAGGTGTATGCCCTAAGCAATTTTGACCTTCCTGCCGATTTCTTTGAGAAAGATATTATGATGTTGGGAAGCTCCACAGATTTGGAGAGTGTAGATCAGCATTTGGAAGGGGAAATCAGTGGAATTAGTGCTAGCCAGATCCCGGCATGGTTTAGAGGCTATTATAAACCAGGAGAAGAAATTGCCAAGATTGATGATTGGGACAAGCGGGTTGATCGTATTGTGGAGAAAGCGGCCGATTGGGATGTTGGGGCACTTAGTGGCATACCCTCTTGGATGGAGCTTATGTTAAAACAAGTAATAGAAAGACATCAGCTTAAAAATATTCATGAGTTATGGCCCAATTTACAGGTGTACACTTCCGGAGGGGTGGCTTTTGCCCCATACGAAAAGAGCTTTAATGCCCTTTTGGGAAAACCCATTACAGTTATTGATACCTATTTGGCTTCCGAAGGATTTATTGCGTTTCAGGCGAGACCAGAAACCGAAGCAATGCAGTTGGTGACCAATGGGGGAATATATTTCGAGTTTGTGCCGTTTAATCCAGACTATATTAACCAAAATGGTGCCTTAGTGAAAGATGCTCCATGTGTATCCCTGGCTGAGGTGGAGTTGAATCAGGACTATGTGCTGGTGATCAGTACCGTAGCGGGTGCATGGCGCTATATTATAGGGGATACCATTAAATTTACGGATTTAGAACGGGCCGAGATAAAGATTACCGGGAGGACCAAGTTTTTCCTTAATGTGGTTGGGTCCCAGCTGTCCGTAAATAAAATGGACGATGCTGTAAACCGATTGGAAGATGCATTTTCCATGAAAATTCCCGAGTATACCCTGTGTGCTAAAAAAATAGACGGCGAGTTTTACCATTGTTGGTATTTGGGAACCGATGCCACAATGGATGAGAATGAAATAGCGGCAAAACTGGACGAATATTTAAAGGATGCCAATAAGAATTATAAGGTGGCTCGCTCAAAAGCTTTGAAAGGGGTAAAGGTAAGCCCGGTACCAGTGGCTATCTTCCATGAATGGAATGCTGTTAATAAGAAGAAAGGCGGACAAGTAAAGATGGAACGGGTAATGGATACGGAGAAATTTGCGGAATGGGAAGAATTCGTAAAAGAAAATTTGTAGAAATCAACCTAATTTATTGCTCTTTATAATAGGGGTAGGCCTAGTGTTTTACCTTTTATCCATTTCTTCTACAAGGACCATAATCTCTTCCGGGGATAGGTAGTACTTTTTAATTCTGTCTTTATATTCCTGTCGGATTTCTGCATGATCCAATATAAAGTTCTTGGTATCCAAAATATAAGTTCCCATCCCTTGAGCTACTGCATAAGTGTCTGCGGCGCGCTCTGCTTCTACGATGTAGGATCCGGAAAAAAGATATTTAACCCCAAACCAAAGTAGGTTAAGACTGCTCCTGTTTTTATAATCCATAATATGCCCCAATTCATGACCTAACCAGCCAATCATAATTTTGGGATCTATGGATTTGGTATGAAACTCTGTCCCTGAAATTTTAAATTTCTCACTAATCAGAATAATATATTTCCTTTTTTTTCTAGACCCAAAAAGACTCCAGAAATTTGGCTGGGCCATCATGGTAGATTTTTTGATGTTTTTCTTGAATTTTACGGTAATCGGGGTGTTTTCCAATTCCGGATAATAGGATAGTGCCGTAGCTACTTCCTTCTTTATGGATTTGGGTGCTATGTGTTGGGCATTTAAGGAAACTAAACTCATGAATAGTATTGCGATTAATTGGATTTTCATCTGCGTTTCTAATGCTTGTCATTCTGATAAGCTATAAGTTATAAAAAATTAGTACGCGTATGAAATGGCCTTTGCAATTCCATTAAAAATTGTTGGAAATGGGATAAAAGGGTGCCACTTAAAGCATAGAAGCACTAACCTTACGCCTTATCTAGCCTAAGGGAAAGATACCCTGCATGAATACTAAACCTAATAACTGAAATCTTAGTTTGCAACGGTAGGTTTCTCCTCCTTTATTTTACTTTCAATATGATTGATAATCATAGGAGCATGTATCCTAGAGTTTTCTATAAACCACTTATGCGTTTCCATCCCGCCGCAAATTACTCCAGCCAAATAGATGCCTGCTATATTGGTTTCCATGGTCTCCGGGTTGTAGCTGGGTAGTCTTTTTGGGTCCTCGGATAAGTGAATGCCCAGTTTCTCCAAAAAGCCAAAGTTGGGCATATAACCGGTCAGGGCCAAAACGTAATCATTGGCCAATGGTACGCTTCCCTCGGGAGTGTTAATAAGAATTTCCTCCTCTCTAATCTCTTCTACCGTACTGTTGTAGTAAGCCTTTATACTCCCTTCACTAATCCTATTTAAAATATCGGGTCTTACCCAATATTTAACTCGTTCACCTATGCTAGAACCGCGAACTATTAAGCTCACATCGGCCCCTTTTCTATAGCATTCCAAAGCAGCGTCCACAGAGGAGTTGCTGGCGCCAATAACGGCCACTTTCTGATTAGAATAAAAGTGTGGATCCTTGTAGTAATGGGATACTTTATCCAAATCCTCTCCGGGGACATTCATCTTATTGGGTATATCATAGAATCCGGTGGCTACAATTACATTGTTTGCACGATAGTCGGTTTTTGTAGTGTTTACAAGAAAATGATCTTCGGTCTTTTGAACAGAATTCACCTTTTCGAAGAGTTGTATATTTAAGTTGTTAGAGGTTACAATTCTCCTGTAATATTCCAAAGCTTCGTTTCGTTTGGGTTTTGCCTCTATACTGATAAAGGGAATATCATCTATCTCCAACTTTTCGGAAGATGAGAAAAATTGCATATTTAAGGGGTAGTTGTAAAGTGAATTTACAATACATCCCTTTTCCAGAATTGTATAGGACAATCCTTTCTTTTGGGCTTCCAGTCCGCACGCAATACCGATGGGGCCACCACCGATGATTATAATATCAAAATCCTTCATTATCCCACGATTTCTTTTAATTTCTTAATTGTTTGGGTTGGGTCATCACTTTTAAAAATAAAACTTCCGGCCACTAATACATCCGCTCCGGCATCAACCAATTGTTTGGCATTTTCCGAAGTTACCCCGCCATCTATTTCTATCAGGGTATGCGACTCCTTTTGGTTAATTAAAGCCTTTACATCCCTAATTTTCTTATAGGTGTTTTCTATAAAGGATTGGCCTCCAAAACCTGGATTTACACTCATGATTAACACCAAATCCAAATCACCGATAATATCTTCCAAGAGACTTATTGGGGTATGCGGATTTATGGCAACCCCTGCGGTCATCCCCTCATCCTTAATAGCCTGAATTGTTCTGTGTAAATGCGGGCATGCCTCATAATGTACGGTAAGATTATCAGCTCCCAATTGCGCAAATGTTTTTATATACCTATCTGGATCTACAATCATCAGGTGCACATCAATTGTCTTAGTGGCATGGGCAGTAATCGATTTTAATACAGGCATGCCAAAGGAGATATTGGGAACAAAGACCCCGTCCATAATGTCTATATGGAACCAATCTGCATCGCTTCTATTCACCATTTCTATGTCTCGCTGTAGATTGGCGAAATCGGCTGCTAAAACGGAAGGTGCAATAATTTTTTTATCCATAGGAATGTGTCTGAGAGTTGGTGCAAATATAATTAAATGAAAGGTTCTACTAAAACTGCGTATTCATGGGCATGGGAATCACCGTAATAAATTTATTCCGGTTACCTATTACTAGCTGTTAGTACCAGCGTTTCTTTTTCTTTTTAGAGGCTTCGGACTTTCTTCCTTTCCTGTATTTACTACCCTTCTTTTTGTGTACCACAGGTTTCGCAGTGGGGTCTAAGGGGAAGGGGTGTTCCGTTACCACCTCTATTTGCTTTTGCATTAGCTTTTGAATACTTGCCACATATTCTTTTTCTTCTGCTGCGCATAAAGAGTAAGAAATACCACTTTGTCCTGCTCTTCCGGTCCGCCCTATTCGGTGTACATAGGTTTCGGGAATATTGGGAAGATCAAAGTTTATAACATTGTCTAGTTGTTCAATGTCTATTCCCCTAGCAGCGACATCTGTGGCAATTAAGATGCTTGCTTCCTTGTTCTTAAATCGGTTTAAGGCTTCCAGACGTTCCTCTTGGGATTTTCCTCCATGCAGGGTTTCTACCTTATACTGGTTCTTGAGTAGGGATTGCTCTAGCTTGTCTACCCCGTATTTGGTTCTCCTAAAAATAAGTACATTTCCTTTTATACTGTGTTTTAAAAGATGCAAACAAAGCTGAATTTTTTCGTGTATTGGAGTGTAATAAAGCAATTGATGTACTCTTGCAGCCGCCAAGGAAGTAGGGCTTATTTCAATTTTAATGGCATTCTGTAAAATGCTATTAGTCAATTGTACTACTTTATATGGAATGGTGGCAGAGAAAAGTAGGGTTTGTTTTCCTGTGGGGCAGAGGCGTTCTATCTTCTTTACGTCTTCTACAAAGCCCATATCTAACATGAGGTCTGCCTCATCCAAGACCAGGGTTTCTACATAGTCTAAATTTACAATATCTTGTTTATGCAGATCTAAGAGTCGGCCTGGGGTGGCTACTAAAATATCTACTCCTTTTCTTAGCTCCGCAATCTGTGGCTCCATGGCGGTGCCACCGTAAATCACAGCAGTAATTAAGCTAGCGTGGGTACCGTAATCCAAGAAGTTTTCATGGATTTGAATGGCCAATTCCCTAGTGGGACATACCACTAATGCCTTAATTTTTCGTCCTTTTTTGGTGCTTTCCTGTTTGTGGAAAAGCCGCTGAAGGATGGGAAGTGCATAAGCAGCGGTCTTACCGGTTCCCGTTTGCGCAGATACTATAACATCCTTACCCTCCAAAACCAAGGGAATGGTTATCTCCTGCACTGGGGTTGGGGCGTTGTAGTTTTTTTCGGCGACAGCTCTTAAAAGCGGTTTGTTAAGCTTTAATTCCTTGAAATTCATGCAAGTTGTTTAATAATACGGATACAAAAATACGGTTAAATTGGTAGCTATTGTTTTTGTTTCTAGGTAGTTTACTCCAGGGTTTGTGATTTTTTATTTTAAAAGGATATAAGATGGTCCAATGTTTTTAATAATATCCCATACGGTGTTTTACAATCCTCAATAAAGGTTTTTAGGAACCACTTCCCAACCCCTAAAATGAAAAAACTCCGGTAATCAGCCGGAGTTTATTCATCAATCAAAAAACGAACAGTCATGATAACTGTTGTTAATGGTCACAATCTACAATTTTTACGCGTAATATCCAATTTGAGTGGGTTTTAGCGTTAAAATTAAAATTGATTAGGCTACCCAAGATACGTTTTAAGAATCTTGCTTCTTGAGGTATGCTTTAATCTTCTGATAGCTTTTTCTTTAATTTGTCGTACTCTTTCCCTAGTTAGGTCAAAGGTTTCCCCTATCTCTTCTAAGGTCATAGAGTGTTGTCCGGCTAGGCCAAAGTATAGGCGGATTACATCTGCCTCTCTTGGAGTTAGTGTTTCCAAAGCTCTTTCAATTTCGGTCCTTAGGGATTCATGTAATAAATCCTTGTCCGGATTAGGAGATTCCCCACTACGCAATACATCGTATAGGTTAGAGTCTTCCCCGTCTATCAATGGAGCGTCCATAGAGACGTGGCGTCCAGAGTTCTTAAGGGACTGCTTTACATCCTCCACGGTCATGTCTAATTCCTTAGCAATTTCCTCTGGGGATGGCTGTCTTTCATGTGCCTGCTCCAAGAAGGCAAAAGTTTTGTTGATTTTATTGATGGAGCCAATTTTGTTTAATGGCAATCTTACAATACGGGATTGCTCTGCCAAAGCCTGTAAAATGGACTGTCTAATCCACCAAACTGCATAAGAGATAAATTTAAATCCACGTGTTTCATCAAAACGCTGGGCAGCCTTTATAAGGCCAAGGTTTCCTTCATTTATTAAATCGGGAAGGGTTAAACCTTGGTTTTGGTATTGTTTTGCAACGGAAACCACAAATCGCAAGTTGGCCTTGGTTAGCTTTTCAAGGGCAATCTGGTCACCAGCCTTGATTCGTTGTGCCAATTCAACTTCCTCATCTGCAGTAATCAGGTCTACCTTTCCAATTTCTTGTAGGTACTTGTCTAAAGAAGCGGTTTCCCTATTGGTAACCTGTTTAGTAATTTTAAGCTGTCTCATCTAAATATTTCCTTTCTAAATTAAGTGCGCTAATCATATGCTGCATTAGTTATACGTAGGAATGTTGGAAATGTTACAAAGGGACCCCTTTATTTTTCATTTTTGGCTTATTGGCATAAAAAAAACCACGTATTCACAGTTTAATTGGAATACGTGGCTGATAATTAAGAGAATGAGATTTTACCTAGTCTCTTCTAGGTTTACGATCGCGATCTCTATTTCTATCGTTTCTCCTATCATTTCCTCGATCGTTTCTATCACGATCTGTTCTTGGAGCTCTTTCCTTAAAGCCTTCTGGCTTGGGCAAAATAGCTTTTCTAGAAACTTTCTCCTTTCTGGTTCTTGGGTCTATACCAAAGTACTTAACATCAAAAACATCGCCCATATTAACAACATCGGAAACATTTTCGGTTCTTTCCCACGCCAATTCGGATACGTGTAATAGTACTTCGTTCCCTGGGGCTTCCGTGTATTCTACTACCGCTCCAAAATCGAGCATTTTTATAACTTTAACCTCATAGATGCTTCCCACTTCTGGTTTAAACATCAAGGAGTCAATTTTTGCAAGTACCTGATCAATTCCTTCCTGAGAGGTTCCTAGAATTTCTACGATACCTTCTTCAGTAACTGGATCTTCGTTGATCACAATAGTAGTGTTGGTAGCCTTTTGCAACTCTTGGATTACTTTTCCTCCAGGTCCAATCAACGCTCCAATGAATTCGCCAGGAATAACTCTGGTAACCATTTTTGGTGCATGGGCTTTAACATCTGGATTGGGGGTGGCAATGGTTTCCACTAGTTTGTCCAAAATATGTAAGCGTCCGGCAGCGGCTTGTTTTAAAGCGTTTACCAAGATTTCATAGGATAATCCTTTAACTTTAATGTCCATCTGGCAAGCAGTAATACCATCGGCGGTACCGGTTACTTTAAAGTCCATATCTCCCAAATGATCTTCATCACCAAGAATATCGGATAATACTGCATATTTACCAGTCTCACCGTCGGAAATTAATCCCATGGCAATTCCGGAAACAGGCTTTTTCAACTGAACTCCAGCATCCATTAGCGCCATAGTACCAGAACAAACGGTAGCCATGGAGGAGGATCCGTTAGATTCTAATACCTCCGCTACTACACGAACAGTATAAGGGCAATCTGCAGGAATCATTCCCTTTAGGGCGCGTTGCGCTAAGTTACCATGACCTACTTCCCTACGAGAAGTACCTCTAATAGGTCTTGCTTCACCCGTTGAGAACGGTGGGAAGTTGTAGTGAAGGTAAAAAGTTTCCTCTCCCTCGTAGGACGGCATGTCTATCTGATTGGCTTCCCTAGATGTTCCTAAGGTAACAGTAGCCAAGGCTTGGGTTTCCCCACGCGTAAAGATAGCAGAACCATGGGTAGAGGGTAGGTAATCTACCTCGCACCAAATGGGTCTAATCTCATCAGTTTTTCTACCATCTAAACGAAGGCCTTCGTTTAGGGTTAGGTCCCTAACGGCAGCTTTCTCTGCCTTATAGTAGTATTTGGAGATTAAGTCTCCATAATCTTCTAGTTCCTCTTCAGAGAAACTGGCTTTAATTTCTTCCTTTATGGCATCAAAGGCAGCTGATCTTTCGTGTTTGGATGAACCTGCTTTAGCAACCTCGTACACTTTGTCGTAAGCCATTTCATGGATCTTCTTGGCCAACTCCTCATCTTCCCTCTCACCCTCGTATTCGCGAACTTCTTTCTTGCCAAAAGCCTCGGCTAATCTAACTTGGGCGGCACATTGTACCTTAATGTGCTCGTGGGCAAATTTAATGGCCTCAACCATTTCCTCTTCGGAAATTTCTTTCATTTCTCCTTCCACCATCATTACAGAATCTGCAGATGCACCAATGATCATATCCAAATCGGAATCTTCCAATTGGGTTCTGGTAGGGTTAATGATAAATTCTCCGTTAATACGTCCTACTCTTACTTCAGAAATAGCACATTCAAAAGGCAAGTCGGATAGTTGGATAGCTGCAGAAGCGGCCAATCCTGCCATAGCATCTGGCATAACATCCGCATCGTGAGACATCAACTGGATCATTACTTGAGTTTCCGAATGGTAATCGGATGGGAAAAGTGGGCGTAAAACGCGGTCTACCAACCTCATGGTCAATACTTCACCGTCGCTTGGCCTTGCTTCTCTCTTAAAAAAACCTCCTGGATAACGTCCAGAGGCTGCAAATTTCTCACGGTAATCTACCGTTAGTGGAAGGAAATCCACATCACTTTGTTTGTAATTGGAAACAACTGTACATAATAACATACAATTTCCAGACTTCACAACAACAGAACCATGGGCCTGTTTTGCCAATTTACCGGTTTCGATAGAAATTTCTCTACCGTCCCCGAGGTCAATGACCTCTTTAAATACTTTTGGTATCATAAATACGAATTAAAACCTACCTAGCTGTAGGCTTGTTAAACAATGGTCTTTCGTCTGTTTAGACGACGTTGTTGTGTTGTAGTTGTTGTTGACCAATGAAAAACTAGATGTAAGCTTTTTATATTGCCCTAAAATAAAAAAAAGGGACTTGGTAAAAAAAACAATACTGATTAAATATTAGTATTGGCAATATATAAAAAAAGGGGAAAGTAAAACGTTTCCCCTTTTTCAAATTATTTTCTAATTCCTAATTCTTTAATTATCGCACGGTATCTAACAATATCCGTCTTAATTAAATAATCTAAAAGGGATCTTCTCTTACCTACCAATTTAACCAAGGAGCGCTCGGTGTTAAAATCCTTCTGATTTTTCTTAAGGTGCTCAGATAAGTGTTGAATTCTATAGGTGAACAAGGCTATCTGTCCCTCAGTAGAACCTGTATTCTTTGCGTCACCGCCATGTTTTTTAAAAATGTCGGCCTTTACTTCTTTACTTAAATACATTCCAATATTTGTTTAATGATTATTATGTATGTGATTGTTTTTCAACCAGGCTGCAAAGATAGACTATTTTTTATATCCAGCGCGCATGATTTTTTGATTTTTAGGAAGTTTTTATTTTTGGACGAAATAGTAAAACTAAAAAGGCCCTATCTTTATTAGTCAGGGCCTTTAGCATTAGTTTCTTTATGCTTCCTTTCTTACTGGATTGTTTTCTATTAAATCTATATAGAGATTAATCTTCTTTTTAAGGTCCCTTCTATGGACAATAAAGTCTAAAAATCCGTGTTCTTGAAGAAATTCGGCTGTTTGAAAACCTTCTGGTAGTTCCTTGCCAGTCGCCTCTTTTACCACTCGTGGTCCTGCAAAACCAATTAAGGCCCCAGGTTCGGATATGTTAATATCCCCCAACATAGCGTAAGATGCGGTGGTCCCTCCAGTGGTAGGGTCCGTACATAGGGAAATGTAAGGAATGCCGGCATCGGCAAGTTGTGCCAATTTAGCCGAGGTTTTAGCCAATTGCATTAAGGACAGGGCGGCCTCCATCATTCTGGCCCCACCAGATTTGGATATCATTAAAAATGGAATCTTATTTTTAATGGAATAATCTATAGCCCTTGCAATTTTCTCTCCTACAACGCTTCCCATGGATCCACCAATAAAACTGAAGTCCATACAGGCAATCACCAAATCTTTTCCTAGTGATTTTCCCACAGCGGTCTTAACAGCGTCCTTTAAACCTGTTTTTTTCTCCGCGGCGGCCAAGCGATCTACATACTTTTTGGTGTCTTCAAATTTCAATGGGTCTTTGGAGGAGAGCTTAGCGTCTAACTCCGTAAACTCATTGTTGTCGAACAAGATTTCAAAATACTCCTTGCTGCCAATGCGCACATGATAATCATCCTCTGGACTAACATAAAAGTTTTTAGCCAGTTCATCCGATTCCACTATTTTTCCAGTGGGCGACTTGTACCATAGCCCTTTTGGGGTATCTTTCTTCTGATCCGTAGCGGTCTGAATTCCTTTTTCCTTTCTTTTGAACCAAGATGACATAAGTTACTTTTTAAGTTATAGTGTGTTCACGTTGTTAAGGTCCTCAAAGGCCTTCTTTAAACGTGTAACGAAGGTTTTCTCTCCTTCTCTTAACCAAACACGTGGGTCGTAATACTTTTTGTTGGGCTCGTCCGCCCCGTTTGGATTTCCAATTTGCGAACCTAAGTAGTCTGCCTTGTCTTTCATATAGTCTCTGATCCCTTCCATAAAGGCATATTGAAGATCGGTGTCTATATTCATTTTTATTACTCCGTAGCCAATGGACTCGCGAATTTCTTCTAGGGAAGAACCAGATCCACCATGAAAAACAAAATCTATGTGATTGTGCTCCACTCCAAATTTTTCAGAAACGTATTCCTGAGAGTTCTTTAAAATTTTAGGAGTAAGCTTTACATTTCCTGGTTTGTAAACTCCGTGTACGTTACCAAATGCCGCAGCAATAGTAAATTTAGGGCTTACTTTGGAAAGCTCTTCGTAGGCATAAGCTACCTCTTCTGGTTGGGTGTACAGTTTAGAAACGTCTACATCGGTATTGTCTACTCCGTCTTCTTCTCCACCTGTGATCCCTAGTTCAATCTCCAAGGTCATTCCCATTTTGCTCATTCTAGCAAGGTACTGCTTACAGATTTCGATATTTTCTTCTAACGGCTCCTCGGATAGGTCAATCATATGTGAGCTATACAAGGGCTTTCCAGTTTCTTTAAAGTGTTGTTCGCTGGCGTCTAATAGCCCGTCTATCCAAGGTAATAGTTTTTTGGCACAGTGGTCTGTGTGCAATATAACGGTAGCGCCATAGGCTTCTGCCAATGCGTGTACGTGCTTGGCACCTGCAACAGCTCCTAATATGGCAGCTTGTTGGTTTTCGTTAGACAAGCCTTTGCCTGCATTAAATTGTGCGCCTCCGTTGGAAAACTGAATAATGACAGGTGCATTTAGACTTGCGGCCGTTTCCAAAACGCCGTTTATTGTGTCAGAACCAATAACATTGACAGCAGGTAGTGCAAATCCCTTCTCCTTTGCGTAATTGAAAATTTTCTGAACGTCATCTCCAGTTGCAACTCCTGGTTTAATATTGTGTGCCATAATTTTAATTTATTGTAATGGTTTAAATAGATGCGACAAAAGTAAATAAAAATATTAGGGTTAAAAAGGATAATTAATTCCGATGTTAAATACCCCGTTGGCCAAATTATAGTCTCGGAACCACTTTTTGCCAGATTCTTCGGCCGGATTATAGGTTTTAAAGCCCATATCTAGTCGGAAAACAAAATACGAAAAGTCGTATCTGATTCCCAGTCCTGTACCCAAGGCGATATCGGCAAGTGATTCCAAGTTTTCAAAGGTGGCAGCGTCATCCTTAACATTATCCAATACATTCCAAATATTGCCTGCATCGGCAAATAAGGCCCCTTTAATATTTCCCACTATGGGAAAGCGGTATTCTACATTTAAGGCCAGTTTTAAGTTAGCCTCATTAAAATCGTTTAGACCCTGGGTGCTTCCTGGGCCCAAAGAGTAGGGAAGCCATGCACGATTGTCGTTGGAGCCTCCTGCAAAGTAACTTCTAGCAAATGGAATATTGTCCGAGTTTCCATATGGGATGGCAATCCCAAAAAAGCTCCTGAGTGCCAGTACGGTGTTTCTGGGGAAACTCCAATGTTGGATGTAATCGAATTCAGTTTTTATATACTGGGAGTAGGGAACCCCAAACACCAGTTTTTTATCGGTTTCGCTGGTATTAAAAGGAATTATGTTGGAGATGCCCGATAATAAATTACCTGCACTTTCTACCTTAAAACGAAATTGGTGAAAATCATTGTCCGTAATGCCAATTTTATTGTTTCTTGTGTAGGTGTAATTGCTAGTGAAGATCAGGTTGTTCTCGGAAAGGCGCTTTCTTCGCTCCTCAATACTGCTTACTTCGTTAAAGTCTAAAGAAGAGGAAATCACTTCCCTATTTAAAATGGCATTGGTAAAGCCGGTGGTTCCAGTAGGGATTATCAATCTAGGCTCGGTGCCGTCCTCGGGAGTTTCAAAATAATCGGACAAGGCCGGATTGTCTTGATAGTCATCGGCTATCCTATCCAGTTTGTTATAGGTATTCTGGTAAACTTTAAAAAATCTACTCGGATTCACATTGCGCACAAATTGCACGTTTAACAATTCTACCGTATTTCTCTTAAAATCTGTGGGCGACCAATTATATCCTAAAATGGCATTAAAGGTCTCCTTGTCCAAACCAATATTCTGTTGAAAACTGGTTCCCATAGATATTTTGGTCTGTGGAAGCATGTAGTTAGAGATTATTTTAGAGGTGCTAAAAAAAGGCATCCAAATCCGAGGTAGATTAAGATTGATATCGCCCCCAAATTCCAGTATATTAAAAAACCGATTGTCCACTATACTGGGGTCCTTGGAGGCTCCCATGTTGATTCTGCCAGAAATACTGAGGTTTTCGGCACCTTTAAATAAATTTCTTGCCTGTAGGGAGGGGCTAAAGCCCAGTCCTAAAAACTGTATGTTAGAGTGGGTGATGTCAAAATCTGTCCCCAAAGAGTATTTCGGTCGTGGGGAAAGGTAGATGTTGGCGGTCAATTTTGCCTCCGTGGTATCTGCCACGAATTCAATATTGGGGTACTTAAAGTTGTTAAGGTTGGTAATTTGACGGTGGGTCCTAATACGGTCTATTTCCTTGTAAATGCTGTCCTTTTTTAAGAAGACGGCATCGGTCAATGCCTTGGGCTTATAACGAAGTCTATCTTTGTAATAGATAGTGAAATTTTTGTATTCCACAGATTGTAGGCTGTCTTGCTCACCGTTGAAGGTGAAATCTGTGTAAATGTTGATTTTATCAAAGGAATGTACCTTGTATTCCTCGGTGGTGATTGCATTATCCGTCCTTCTTTTTAAGTCTTCTATGTTTAGTTGGATGTCTAGTTTTTGATTGCTGCCTACTTTAGTGGTATCACCAATAAGGTCAAAGGAAATAGCACTTTCCTGGAAGTTGTAAACTCCGGTGTTCCTGTATAATTCCGTTAGCCGTTCCCGTTCCATATTTAAATCTTGGAGGTTTATTTGGCTGCCCGACTTTAGGTAGGAGTCGGCCACGTAGAGCTGGTGGATAGAATCTAGTTGGGGAGAGCTAATACGGCGCAATAGCGAGTCTATTTTATAGGGGGTGCCCAAATCTATATGGTATTGGATTGCTGCCCGTTGCTTGCGGTTGCTGCTATCCACAATAAAAGTGGTGTTGTTGTTAAAATAACCTTTACTTTTATAGTAGGCACTTAATCGCTGTAGGGAGCGTCTGGTTCTAAAGGTGTCAATAACTACTGGGGCTTCCCCAATATTTTTGAGCCAAATGCTTGCGCCCTTTACCAAAAAGGACTCTCCCAATCGTTCTACCTGTTTCTTGGAAAGGAATTTTATGAGTCGCTCTTCTCTCTTTTCTTTCTTGTGTAGCCATGCGTTAAAGGAAGAATCGGGGTCTTTCTTGGCTAAATTGTAAAGGTTTAATCGCAAAGGGTATCCCAGCAGGGTGCTGTTGGGTTTCTGATAGATAAGACTATGGACATCCTCGTTGTTTACTTTTGCACTATCTGCATAGACCGTGTTTTTAGTCAATAAAAGCTCATTGTCTCCCACTCTCCTCAATGCATTGCACGAGGTCATTGCAATTACTAGCAATAATAAGCTTATTTTCGTAGCGTTAAATTTCATAAACGATCGCGTCCCTATGGAGATCAAAAATACATTATTTGTATGGTTGTAAAAAGCCAAATAAAATTTATAAAAAGCTTACAGCAAAAAAAGTATCGATTACAGAATCGCTTGTTTGTGGTAGAAGGGGTGAAAACAGTTAGTGAGCTCTTGGATTCTACTTTAAAACCGTACAAAGTGTACGTAACGGATGCTTCCATTTTTAAGGACGACTTTAAGGAGGTGGAAGTGGTAAGCGAAGCCGATCTTAAAAAAATGAGTGGCTTGTCTACCCCAAATAAGGCGCTTGGTGTATTTCATTATCCAGAACCCAAGACAATAGATTATTCTGGTTGGGTAGTAGCCTTGGATGATGTGCGCGATCCCGGAAATCTGGGCACCATCATTAGGTTGTGCGATTGGTTTGGGATTACAGATCTTATCTGTTCTCTACAGACCGTGGATTGTTACAACCCGAAGACGCTGCAGGCAACCATGGGGTCTATTAGTAGGGTGAATATTGTATATCAAGATTTACAGGCCATTTTGGCAGAATCGGGGGCTACGGCCTTCGGGACATTTATGGATGGGGAAGCCGTATATGGAAAAAGACTGCCCAGTTCCGGGATATTGGTGATGGGGAATGAGGCCAATGGCATATCAACAGAAATAGAAAATATGGTTCAACAAAGAATTAGTATTCCCCAATTTGGCCCTAAAACTGCCGAGAGTTTAAATGTGGCTACGGCCGCGGCCATCTTACTGAGCGAAATAAGAAGGAGCTCCTAATTGCTATTCAAAGGTGAAATTCACAAATAATCCGCGCGTTTTCATGCTGTGAATGTTGTCTGTCCATGTGGTGTCAGGGGCAGTGTCGCGTATCAACTCGTCAGTGAGGGCAAAAACACCTCGGATGGAGGGGGAAAATTTAAAATACTCCAGGTAGAAATCGATGCCAAAGCCCATTTCGTAATAGTAGGTGTTCTTTTTCATCCTGAATTTACCATCCGAAATCTCCTCCATGCTTTTTTCGTTGCTCCCAAGGTTTAAGGAGGTAGAGATACCTCCAATAATAAATGGTTTCCAGTTACCCAATCGTTTAGTACTTACTTTTAATAGTAGAGGGAAATTGATGTAGGTGGATTTCACTTCTCTTATTGAGTCCGTTCCATTGGCGATATTACCTGGGAAGTCCAAACTTCGTTGATTGTAATGTAAGCCAGGTTCAAAACGAAGGTCTAAGTGGTCGTTGATGCGCAGTTCCCCTATTAGACCTACATTAAAACCAAGCGATTTATCCACTAGAATATCTGTGTTGTCTCCCTTATACGCTAAATAGTCAAACTTAAAATCGTATTGGTTAAAGCCTAGGAAATAGCCCCAATTAAGGAGGTGCTTGTCTTCATTCTCTAAATTTATAACGGGCCTCTCGTTAAATTGTGCAGATAAAGAGGTGCCCAAAAGCATACTGCCCATCCAAAGGATTATATTTTTTTTCATCTGCTTGGCCATGTATGGTTTTAATGAATTTACAAAAATTAGACTATAGATTAATTGTACGTTGGTGTAAATTACAAAGCAATTCCCTACCTGCTTTTACTTATTGGCAACATAAATGGATGCCACGCCAAAAGTTTGTGGTTTGTTCTCTACATTTATAAACCCTATTTTTTTTAAAATATTGTTGAAAGCTTCACCATGGGGAAAAACGGCTGCAGATTCTGATAGATAAGTGTAGGCACTGCGGTCTTTGGAAAATAATTTTCCAATGGTGGGCAATATAAATCTAGTGTAGAATTTATAACCTTGCTTATAGGGGGTTTTGGTCGGATTGGAGGTTTCCAAAACCACAAAAGTTCCGTCTTTCTTTAGCACCCTGTAAATTTCGGAAAGGCCTTTCTCTAGGTTTTCAAAATTCCGTACCCCAAAAGCAACGGTAATGGCGTCAAAGGAATTGTCCTCAAAAGGAAGGTTTTCGCTGTCCCCTACCACCATTTTCACGGTGTTTTCTAGTTTTTTGGCTTCAATTTTCTTGCGACCTACTGCTAGCATGCCAGGGGAAATGTCTAGCCCTGTAATCTCTTCGGCTCCTGTCTTTACCATATTAATAGCCAGGTCCCCTGTACCAGTGGCAATGTCTAAGATGGATTTAGGTTTGTTTTTACCAACAATAGCCACCACTTTTTTCCTCCACTTAACGTCTATTCCAAAGGAAATAACCCTATTCAATCCGTCATACTTGCCAGAAATGGTGTCAAACATTTTTGTTACCTGCTCCTTCTTTCCTAGGTCGGAATCTTTATATGGGGTAACCTTCTTAGTCATAAGCGTAAAATTTTTGGTAAATATACTATATAGTGAAATAGATATGGGTTTATTTTTTGTTTGATCGGGGTGATAAGGTCATTTTTAAGTTGTTGAAAGTGGAAGTCAACCAGATTTTATTATGTAGTTTTGCGTCGGTTTTTAAGAGATATTGATTCCTTGGTATTAGGCCAATGGTCGTAATCTTTAAAAAAGGATAAATCCTCTTTTGATCCTTTTAAATTTTAAAAAGCATAGGTTGGACCATTATTTGTATAGGTTGGGAAGGTTGCCGTATTGGTAAGTTCGGTCTACTGTACAACTTTCAAGTTCCTATGGTTTAACGATAATGAACAAAACACACTTGTAATTTTGTACGGAAGAAGCTTAAGACTTGTGGGTTGGCAAATATTTACATTACCTTTAATTATATAATTAATATAGGATATCAATGAAAATTATTATTGCGGGTGCGGGTGAAGTGGGTTTTCATTTGGCAAAATTACTGTCGTATGAAGCCCAGGATATTACCCTCATAGACTGTGACAAGGAGAGCCTCGCATACCCCGATACCCATTTGGATATTAGGGTAATAAAAGGGGATGCCACCTCAATATCTATATTAAAGGAAGCACAGGTGGGGAGGTCTGATCTAATGATTGGGGTAACTTCCTCCGAGACTACCAATATTACCCTGTGTATGTTGGCCAAGCAATTGGGATGCAAACGTACCATTGCGCGTATTTCCAATGCAGAGTTTATACATAATAAGGACCTTATTAGATTTGATAAGCTTGGGATAGACGAGCTTATCTCTCCAGAAGCCCTAGCGGCCGCGGAAATTCAATTGCTTTTAAATCAATCGGCATTTAATAATACCTACGAGTTTGAAGAGGGGCTATTGATTATGGTGGGGGTTTCCCTTCCAAAAACGGCACCTTTCGTAGGGAAGACCGTACAAGAGGCCGCAAAAATATTTCCAGAACTCCACTTTATGCCCATTGCCCTGCAAAGGATGGGAACCCAATATACCATAGTGCCAAGAGGTGGTACCGTTTTTAGAGAAAGGGATCAGGTGTATTTTGTTACTAATAGGGAAGGCTTGGATGATCTATACAAGCTTACCGGAAAGGTGAAGCGGGAGATTAAAAATGTAATGATTCTAGGAGGTAGTAATGTAGGCTTTAAAACGGCTAGGGATCTTTGCGCAAATAATTTTAAGGTTAAGTTAATAGAAAAAAACAAGGAGCGGGCATTTGAACTTGCAGATGAATTGTCCTCCGCTTTAATCATTAATGGGGATGGACGAAATGTAGAGCTGCTAGAAGAGGAAGGATTGGAAGCAATGGACGCTTTTATTGCTGTTACTGGTAATTCTGAAACCAATATTATGTCTTGTTTGGTGGCAAAGTCTAAAAATGTGAAGAAAACCATGGCCCTTGTAGAAAATATGGATTATTTTCAATTGTCCCACTCTATAGGGATAGATACTCTGCTGAATAAAAAACTGCTTGCCGCCAACCATATATTTAGGCACATTAGGAAAGGGGAGGTTGTGGCTATGACCAGGCTTAATAATTTAAATGCGGAGATTTTGGAGTTTAATGTTAAGCCTACTTCCATAGTGAACGGAAAATATATAAGGGATCTAAATTTTCCTAAAGAGGCTACCATTGGTGGTGTAATACGGGATAATCAAGGAATAATTGCCTTAGGTGGATTTAAGATTGCCGAAGGCGATAGGGTAGTGGTGTGTTGTTTACCCAATGCTATCCGTAAAATAGAAAAGCTTTTCCTATAACATGGCACTGAATTTCCGGATAATTTTTCACTTAATGGGTCTCCTGTTATTATGTAACGGAGGCTTTATGGTTTTGGCTGCTATTGTGAGTGGTATTTATGAAGATGGCGTAACGCTAGATATAGCCCTTGCTGCTATTGTTACCATGTTATTGGGGATGTTGTCCATGTTTTATACGCGGGAGCACGACAAGGAGGTGAAGCGGCGTGAAGGTTATATCATTGTTACTTTTGGCTGGTTGGTGATGTCTGCTTCTGGAATGTTGCCCTATCTTTTTTCCGAGTCAATTCCCGGGGTTACCAATGCCTTTTTTGAAACTATATCTGGCTATACTACCACCGGCGCGTCTATAGTAGACGATATTGAGGCCTTGCCAAAGGGTATCCTATTCTGGCGGAGTTTAACCCATTGGATAGGGGGAATGGGTATCATTGTATTGGCTATTGCTATTTTACCGCTATTGGGAATTGGGGGGATGCAGTTGTTTGCGGCGGAAGCGCCTGGTCCCGGCGGGGATAAGTTGCATCCTAGGATTACGGATACTGCTAAAAGGTTATGGTTAATATATTTTGCCTATACCGTGGCCGAAACCATTTTATTGAAATTGGCGGGGATGAACTTTTTTGACGCTATAAACCACTCCCTAGCTACACTCTCTACAGGCGGATTTTCTACCAAAAATGACAGTATGGCGTATTGGAATGATCAGCCTTTAATACAGTATATTGTTATTTTGTTTATGTTCTTGGCAGGAAGCAACTTTGTACTTAGTTATTATGCCTTTAAAGGAAAGGTTCAAAAAGTAATTAAGGACGAAGAATTTAAGTTTTACGCCATTTTTGCAGGCTGCTTTGTAGTCCTTGCCGCCGTAGTAATCTATCTTAAAGCCAATGTTCCGGTATCCGAGTTTCATCCCATGGTGTTTGGGGAGGCCGAAAGTGCATTTAGGCATGCCTTGTTTCAGGTGGTGTCAGTAATCACTACCACGGGCTTTGTAACGGCAGATTTTACATCGTGGACCCCCTTTTTAACCATTCTCTTTTTTATTTTGATGTTTTTGGGAGGGTCTTCGGGGTCTACTTCTGGTGGAATTAAAGTTATGCGGCATATCCTTATTATTAAAAATGGATTGCTAGAATTTAAACGTACCATGCATACCAATGCAATAATTCCAGTGCGTTATAATAATAAGACGGTACAAGAGCATATTGTATACAATATTATAGGATTTTTAGTGCTCTATATGTTGTTATTTGTAGTGGGTTCTTTGGTGCTAGGGGCGCTTGGGCTCGATTTTGTAAGTGCTATTGGGGGTGCGGCTTCCTCTTTAGGGAATGTGGGACCTGCTTTTGGGGACTTAAACCCAGTAAGCAATTACAATAGTTTACCCAGCTTAGGTAAATGGTGGTGCGGTATATTAATGCTACTTGGGAGATTAGAGCTCTTTACGGTCTTGATACTGTTTTCGCCCCATTTTTGGAAAAGGACCTAGGTGGCCTCTTTAAGGTGGTAGTATCTTATTAGGAATTTTGAAGGTGGATGGTTCCTGTGATGTTTTGAAGCTTTACTTATTTTTATAAAATATATTAAATAAAAATGGACATCGGTTAGGATGTCCATTTGTAATTCTAGGGGCTTAATAAAAGGTATTATAAAACCGCCTTAATTCTTGCTATTGCTTCTCTTAATTCTTTTTCAGATGCTGCATAGGAAATCCTAATGCAATTTTTGTTTCCAAAGGCCTCACCAGTTACGGTAGCAACATTGGCATTCTCCAAAAGGTAAAGAGAGAAGTCCGAAGCGTTATTGATCTCGGTACCGTTAATAGTCTTTCCAAAGAAGCTGGAGATATCTGGGAACACATAAAATGCGCCTTCTGGTACGTTTAGGTTAAAACCTTCAATTTCACCTAACAGCTCTAAGACAAGGTCTCTTCTTTTGTGAAACTCATCAATCATATATTTAATGGAGGATACCGGGGCATTGATAGCAGCAATGGTTGCGCGCTGTGCTATGGCATTGGCACCGCTGGTAATCTGTCCCTGAAACTTGTTGCAAGCCCTTGCAATCCACTCAGGACCACCAATGTAACCAATACGCCATCCAGTCATGGCAAATGCTTTAGATACTCCGTTAACGGTAACCGTACGGTCGTACATACCATCTATATTGGCTATGCTTACGTGGCTGCCTTTAAAGTTGATGTGCTCGTATATTTCGTCAGATACCACAAAGATATCGGGGTGGTTTCTAAGTACGGCTGCTAAGCCTTCTAGCTCTTCCCTGCTGTAAACAGATCCACTTGGATTACAAGGGGAGCTAAACCACATCATTTTTGTTTTTGGGGTGATGGCCTTTTCCAATTGCTCGGGGGTCATTTTAAAATCGGTATCTATACTGGTAGGTACTTCAACCGGAACGCCGCCTGCCAATTTTACGATGTCGCTGTAACTTACCCAATATGGTGCTGGTAAGATAACCTCGTCCCCGTCGTTTAACATTACCATGGCAACATTGGCCAAGGATTGCTTGGCTCCCGTAGAGACTACAATCTGGCTTAAACCATAGGTAAGGCCATTGTCTCTTTTAAATTTGTTCGCAATTGCTTCCTTTAGGTCTGCATACCCATCTACCGGGGAATAGCTGCTGTAGTTCTGGTCTATGGCTTCCTTGGCAGCCTCCTTAATGAACTCTGGAATGTTAAAGTCCGGCTCTCCCAAACTTAGACCGATAATGTCTTTTCCTTCACTTTTTAATTCCCTTGCTTTTGCGGCCATAGCTAAAGTGGCCGAAGTTGACATGGAGTTGATCCTGTCGGATAAATGGTTCTTCATTGCTATTCTCGATTTACTAATATTGTAGTGATGGGTTTTTGCCCAATTCTTTTAAATGTTTGAAGTGCGAAATTATGGCTTTTCTTGTAGTTTCATATTCGTTGTAAGGCAAATTAAACTCGTTTGCCGTCTCTTTCACAATTTTGGCAATTTTTGTGTAATGTATATGGCTAATATTGGGGAATATATGGTGCTCTACCTGATGATTTAATCCGCCCGTAAACCAATTTACAATGCGATTATTGGTTCCAAAATTTACCGTGGTGAACAATTGATGGATGGCCCAGGTGTTTTTCATGCTACCGTCTTCGGCAGGTAAAGGCGTATCCGCATGGTCTACAACGTGTGCCAATTGGAAAACTACACTAAGAATTACCCCAGCTACGTAATGCATAATGAAGAAGCCCAATAGAATCTTCCACCAAGCTATATTAAGAATCAGCATTGGGAGGATGATCCAAATAGTTAGATAAATTAGTTTGGTGACTACCAACATAGACCAGTTTAAAATGGGACTGGGAAATTTTCCATAAGATAATTTTCTTTTAGTATACCGGTACATTTGTTGGAAATCGGTTGTAATTGCCCAGTTAAAGGTTAGCAATCCATAAAGGAATATGGAGTAATAATGCTGAAACCTATGAAATCTATGCCATTTGGCGTGCTTGGAAAATCTCAGGATGCGTCCTGCTTCTAGATCCTCGTCGTGTTCGTGTATATTGGTGTAAGTATGGTGAAGCACATTGTGCTGTACCTGCCAGTTGTAGACGTTCCCAGCAAGGATATAGATGCTACCCCCCATAATTTTATTTACCCATTTTTTATTGGAGTAGGATCCATGATTTCCATCATGCATCACATTCATGCCTACCCCCGCCATGCCAATTCCCATTACGATGGTAAGAAGGAGGTTGGCCCAATTGGGAAGTCCTAGGGTTAAAATAAGGAAATAGGGCGTTAAAAACAGCGCGAACATAATGGCTGTTTTTACATGTAATTTCCAGTTTCCGGTTTTCTTTATGTTGTTTTCCTTGAAATAATCGTTGACTCTTTTATTCAGTGTTTTAAAAAATTGAGCTGAATCTTTTCTAGAAAATCTAATGGTTTTATTTTCCATGATTTAATTTTTTGTAAATATACGGCAAAAGAACATTTATTTTGTGAATTAGAGGGGGGTTAAACCTAGCCGATGTGAATGAAAGTGCTATTTTTGGCAATAATTTTAATATACATATGGACCTTTCTATTATCTATAAATACTTTCCTGAGCTAACAGAGTTACAAAAGGAACAGTTTTCCAAGTTGCAAGATATATATCAGGATTGGAATACAAAAATCAATGTGGTTTCCAGAAAGGATATCGATGAGCTTTACATACGTCATGTATTGCATTCAATGGGAATTGCTAAGTTTCATCAGTTTGCGCCCGGTTCCTCGGTCTTGGATGTAGGAACGGGGGGTGGTTTTCCCGGGATTCCCTTGGCAATTCTTTTCCCAGAAACCCAATTTGTTTTGGTAGATGCTATTGGTAAAAAAATTAAAGTTGTTCAGGAGGTGATAGACAAATTAGGAATCACCAATGTAACGGCCATGCATACCAGAGTGGAAGAGTTAGATCAGCAGTTCGATTTTATTGTGAGTCGTGCCGTAGCAGCCATGCCTACCTTTGTGCATTGGGTGAAGGGGAAGATAAAAAAAGATTCTGTCCACAATATAAGGAACGGAATCCTTTATCTTAAAGGAGGTGATTTGGAAGAGGAGCTTAAAGAATATCGCACCGTGGAAGTGTATCCTTTGTCAGATTACTTCGAGGAGGAATTTTTTGAGACCAAAAAGCTGGTTTATCTTCCTGTGAAATATAGGGGTTAAATGTGTAGTAGGGATTTATAGGACTCTCTACAGCGCCTTCCGTATTCCTTGATGGCAGTTAATAAGTTGATGGCCCAAGAAATGGGATTTAAGCTTTGTTTGTGGTGGTTTAATGGTTGTCTCATACGAAGATTATTTTAAGTGTTAAGGTGGTTGGTATGTAAATGTAACGTTTCAATTCTTAAAATATTGCGTTTAGGAGAGGTATAAAATAAGGTTGATGACAGCTGTAAATAAAACCCGTAGCAAATTGTTCGCTACGGGTTTTTTATTGGGGAGAATAATAGTTGCCATAGTATAGGTTGTTGTGGTTGTGATTTTTTTAACAAAAGTCGCGCAGTTTGTTAAAAAGGGTGAGGTGTGCGTAATGCTGTTTCTTTTTTTATTCTTGATTGGATGGTTATGGCCAATGTTTATAGGCTGTTGGGTGAGTTATTATAGATTTATTGGTCGAGGTTTAGGGAGTATTGTTTAAAGCTTTTTTTCAAATTCTCTTCATTAATTTTCACAATACGTTAACAGTTTCTGTGATTTTTTTCTACATTTACGGTGTAAGTGTAGAAATTACAATTGTTCTTTTTGTTCAGTGTTCCTTTTATATCCATAATGGGTTTTACGGTGTACCCTTGTATGCCAACTGATCTAAGAGTGCTGATTTTTAATGGATGCACCGCTGCGTTTAAAACCATTTCTCTGAAAGAGGGAAAAAAATAACCATCTAAACATTGAACATTATGGAGGAGAATTCCAGGCTTACTATTCTTAGAGAATACGTATTTAAAAAGAAACCGAGGTTTGGGCTATCAGTACTGCTTTTTGCGATGTCACTGTGCAGCCTACAAGGGTATGCGAACTTTAATTTTTATGAAGATTTTCCTGTATCCCCGCAGCAGGAAATCAGCGGAACCGTAACGGATGGTCTTGGGCCGCTTCCAGGGGCTAGTATAGTGGTAAAAGGTACCACTAATGGTACCCAATCGGATTTTGATGGAAATTACGCTATTTCAGGAGTTCCTAGTGATGCCGTGCTGGTCTTTAGTTATATTGGTTATAAAACAGCCGAGATTCAGGTAAACGGACAAACTACTATTAACGTTACGCTGGAGGAAGATGCCAGCCAGTTAGAAGAAGTGGTGGTAGTAGGTTATGGAACCCAGAAAAAGGCAACCCTTACAGGATCGGTTGCGACCGTTGATGGGGAAGCTCTGGAAAAATCATCTTCTCCAAACCTAGGTACAGCACTAGCCGGTAAAGTGGCGGGTCTGTATATTGATACGGGGAATGCTGCTCCTGGTGCAGAGAATACTGGTATCAGGGTGCGTGGAACCAATACGTTTAACAATTCCTCGGCACTGGTAGTAATCGACGGGATTCCAGATCGTGCAGGAGGGATTAGCAGAATCAATCCGGCCGATATCGAGAGTATCTCGGTATTGAAGGATGCTTCGGCGGCCATTTATGGGGCGCGAGCTGCAAACGGGGTGATTTTGGTAACCACAAAACGAGGAAAGATCGGAAAACCACAAGTGAAAATTACAAGTAGCTATGGTTTGCAAAGCTTTACAACAACACCGGATATGTTAACAGGTGCCGAATATATGGACTTGGTTAACCTACTAAATGTATATAAGCTTCCCACCAATGAATGGGCAGCGGCAAATGCAGTTAGGGGGGAGCCTTTTACACGTCCAAATGGAGAGGTTTTAAACCCTACCTATACCACCGAAAGAATTAGGAAAACAGCTGCGGGCGATGATCCATGGGCTTTTCCTGATACCGATTGGATGGAAGAGGTGACTACTTCTGGTGCGCCTATCCAACGTCAAGGGATCCAGGTCTCTGGAGGTACCGAGAGTGTTAGGTATATGGCGTCTTTGGGGCACTTAAGACAGGATGTGAATTTTAAGAATGCGCCAAAAGGATATACTCAGTATGATTTGAGACTTAATCTAGATGCTGATATCAATGATTACCTTAAAATGAACGTAGGCCTATACTCTAGGCAAGAAGAGAATTATACTGCTACCAATACCCCTGGGAATGTTTTTAACGATTTGGTAAGACAGTATCCTTGGTTTCCAGCATATTGGCCAACAGGTGAATTTGGTCCGGATATAGAAAACGGAAATAACCCTGCTATAAGGGTTACAGACTTGCCCGGATATAACGACAGGAGTACCAATTTTGTACAGAGTAACATAGGAGTAACCTTGAAAGTGCCTGGAATAGAGGGGCTAGAGTTAATGGCAAATATGTCCTATGATAAAATGAATATGGACTTTAAGCAGTGGCAACGCCCATGGCAGTTGTATACCTGGGATGGGGTTAATAGAGATTCCTCTGGTTTAACTGCTGCAGATAGAGGTCCAGGTGATCCAAGTTTAACTCAGGAACACACTACCCTAACAGATTTCACTGCATCTTTCAATGCTTCCTATGAAAAGGAATTTGGGAATCATTATTTTAAATTACTTGGTGGGGTTACCCGTGAAGAATCCGAACAGAGTTTCTTTGGTGCCTTTAGAAGATTTTTCCTTTCCAGTGACCTTGCTCAATTGGATGTGGGAGGAAATGAAGGGCAGAATAGTTATGGTAATGGGTATGAGACTGCTCGTTTAAACTATTACGGTCGTCTAAACTATACCTACAAGGATAAGTATCTATTGGAAGGCCTGTTTAGATATGACGGATCTTATTTATTTCCGGAGAACAATAGATTTGGATTCTTTCCTGGTGTATCCGCTGGTTGGGTAGTATCCGAGGAGCCATTTTTCCAGAAGGCAGCGCCCTTTATCAATTTCTTTAAGCTAAGAGGTTCCTACGGACAGTTAGGAAATGATAATGTACAGCCTTTTCAATACATAGCTTCTTACGAATTGTCTGCAACGGGGCTTGGTTCCGTAGTTACCACAGCCTATGAGAATAAAGTGGCCAACCCAAATATCTCATGGGAAACCGCTACTTCCAGAAATGTTGGTTTCGACTTAAGAACCTTTAATAATAAGGTGGTAGTAGGGTTTGACCTTTATAAGAATTCAAGATCCGATATTTTGACAACCCCACAAAAAACCCTTCCAGAGTATAGTGGAATTGCGGCTCCGGCGATAAATATTGGGGAGTTCGAGAATTCGGGATACGAAATTAGTTTGGGACTGAACGGAGGTGATCCTTCAGGATTTAATTATAGTCTTACTTTCAATTTTAGTGATTCCGATAATAAATTGGTGTTCTTTGATGAACCAGATTTGGACGACCGCCCTTGGCAACGTCAAACTGGTGGTGAAATAGGAAGACCGCTTCGTTATAAGTTCGACGGTGTATTTAGATCCCAAGCAGAAATTGATGCAGAAACCTTGGATTATAGTGGGGTTACTCCGCAACTTAAGCCAGGTGATGCTAGAGTAGTAGACATCAGTGGAGATGGGAAAATTGGTCCGGAAGATAAGACTAGGGTAGGAGGCAGTGCCTTTGCCGATACCCAGTTTGGATGGAACACCGCTATGAACTATAAGAACTTTGACTTTAGTATGTACTGGACCGGTTCCGCAGGAGGGTACAATACCTACGAGTGGAGTTTTATGTCCGGAACCTTAGCTAATGTTCAGCGAGATGTTAGGGATAGAGCTTGGTCCATAGATAACCCGGATGCCCCTGCTCCTAGGTTGGCAGATAGGGGAGATCAATGGTATTCTGGTCAAACCGATTATGCACTTATTACTAGAGACTTCTTTAGATTGAAAAATTTGGAATTAGGGTATAACTTTAATGAAGATGTAATTGGTAGGTTCGGTATCCAAAGCCTCAGGGTTTCCGTTTCAGGTACTAACCTGATTACAATTACCGATTTCCCATTTGATCCGGAAGTAACGCAGAACGGAGTAAGCGTAGGATCCACTAGGGATGCTAGCGGTGGAGCGGTAAATAATGGAGGTGCCTACCCCATGTTGAAAACAATAATGACCGGATTACAAATAACATTTTAAAAAATACTGAAATGAAGAAGAATATTATAAAAATTACAACATTGTTGGTCTTCGGATTTCTGGTTGTGGGATGTAACGAGGACTTCCTGGAAACAACCCCATTGAGTGAAGTGGCGGAAGACAACGTATGGTCCGATAAAAAATTGGCAGAAGCAGCTGTATTGGACCTCTATCAAGGGACTTGGGCTGGTACCCTGACCCGTGAGGAAACTACGGACGCCTTTACAGATCAAGCGGTATTTACCCACCCCGGAAGAGGGGTAGATGGGTATACCGAAGGAAAGATGAACCCCGCTGGAAACTTTATGGATATGCAATGGATGAGCTGGCCTCAACTATATCCATTCATCAGGAGTGCTAATATTGCCATCGAGAAACTTACCATTAATGAAGCTGGAATAGAAGACGGATTGGTAAAGCGTTTGCTGGGGGAAGCCCATTTTATGAGAGGGTATTTCTATACGCAGCTAATGAGGCAATTTGGAGGTGTGGTATTGTTAACCAAGCCTTTAACCTTAGATAGCGAAGCCAATAACCCCAGAGCAACTTTTGAGGAGACCGTAAATCAGATTCTTGCCGATTTAAATCAGGCGATTGTTTTATTGGAGGATGCTCCCATAGATCCGGCAAGGGCACATAAGATCACGGCCCTGGCTATGAAGTCCAGAGTGCTGACCCATGTTGCCAGTGATTTATATCATCCATCAAAAAATTCGCATGTTTCTACCATAGCTTCCTATGGTCATCCAGAATTAATTGGCTGGACCAGTGGGTCCCAGTTAGATAGATGGGAGGCGGCAAAAGTAGCTTCAAAAGCCTTGTTGGATGCTACTACGGGGTATAAGTTAGACTATACCGCACCTGCTTCACAGGAAGAAGCAATTCAGAATTACGAGGACATTTGGCTTCAAGGAGATCAGAACCAAGACTTTATTTGGGGCCGATTGGTAGAAGAATTTGGTTTTGGATCTAGAACATACCCAGGAGGGGATGGCTGGTCTCAAGGTCCAGGAATGGTGGCTTTGTACCACGGTCCCAATGGATATCACGAATGGGCAGGAACCACTCCTACCGAAGCCTTGGTATCTAAGTACGACTTTGCAGATGGTACCAAGTTTGACTGGGATAACCCAGACCATGCAGCTGCTCCTTATGATGATAGGGAAGCAAGATTTTACTCTACCTTCCTTTATGACGGAGCTCCTTGGAAGCAAAGAACGGATGATGTAGTGAAATATGATAATTTTAACGAAATTCAAACTGGCTTTTATACCCTTACCGATGGTACCATTATCAATGGTGTAGACACGCGTCAAGGTCCAATAGAAGATTGGAATGGTTCAAGAACGGGCTACTATTTTAGAAAATTTTCCGATCCTAGACAACCAGCCTCTTGGCCAAACAACCTGCAAAAGGTAGATGCTCCTTATATTAGATATACAGAGGTGCTGTTAAACTATGTAGAGGCAAATATTAATCTAGGGGAAGAAGGGGAAGCAATTACCTGGTTAAATAAACTTAGATTTAGAAATGGTTTGCCGGCGGTTACAGTGTCTGGAGCAGAATTAATGGAGCTCTACAAAAGGGAAAGAGATAAGGAATTGGTGAATGAAGATGCCAGATTATTCGATATGAAGCGTTGGTTAGAAGGCCCTCAGTCTTTGAATAAACCCGTACAGCAAATACTTGTGAAGGGTACTCAAAAACCAGGGACCACGGTAACCGATTATAGAAAAGATACCGCGCTTTTTGATTATACCTATAAGCCTACGGATATCGTTTTTGAAAATAGAATTTGGCAAGATCATGTTTATTTCATGCCAATTAAACAAGAGGAGATCGATAAGGACCCCTCTATTATCCAAAATCCAGGATATTAAAAAACATTGATGAAGTATTAAGAATGACCCTTAGCACTTTTGTGCGGGGTTTTTCTTATTTTAATGACCTATAGAGAATACCTACTAATTATGCATAGAATTGTTTACCTTTTTTGTTTGGGATTGTTGGTTGCGGCCTGTACGCCAAAATCCGATACTTTGTTTACCAAGTTAGCCTCCAGTGAGACGGGGATCGATTTCAATAATAAGCTTACGGAAACCCATACCTATAACTATTTTACCTATCCCTATATGTACCTGGGAGGTGGGGTTGCCGTTGGAGATGTGAATAATGACGGTCTGGAAGATTTGTTTTTTACCGGGAATATGGTAGAAAACAAACTATATCTCAATAAAGGCAATATGCAATTCGAGGATATTACTGAATCTGCCGGATTAAAAGGCGATGATCGTTGGTATTCAGGGGCATCCTTTGTAGATATAAACCAAGATGGTTTTGTGGATATTTATATTGCTGTGGGAGGTAAATATGGTCCCAATAATAACGTGCTCTATATCAATAATGGGGATAATACCTTTACAGAAATGGGTGCAGAATACGGGGTGGATTGTGATGGTATAAGTATGCACGCTACTTTTTTTGATTATGATAATGATGGCGACTTAGATCTATATGTTATAAACTACCCGCCTACCAGTTTTACGGCACCCGTAGAGTATTATCACTATATGTTGACCAACCACGAACATAAGGATTCCGATAGGCTTTATAGAAATGATAACGGTAAGTTTACGGATGTAACCAAAGAAGCGGGCCTAAGTTCATTCGGCCTAAGTTTGGGCGTGGTGGCTTCCGATGTTAATGACGATGGCTATATAGATATTTTTGTGTCGAACGACTTTAATGCGCCCGATTTTTTATTCATTAATAACCAGGACGGGACTTTTACCAATCAAATAGATACCAGTTTACAGCAAACTTCATTTTTCGGAATGGGAGCGGATATAGCCGATTTTAACAACGACGGCCTGTTCGATATTTTTCAATTGGATATGTCTGCCGAAGATAATTTTAGATCCAAAGCAAATATGTCTTCCATGGACCCGGATGCTTTTTATAGGTCAGTAGATCTAGGGTTGCACCATCAATATATGCAGAACTCCCTGCAATTGAACCATGGTAATGCAGCGGGAGAACTTCCTTTGTTTAGCAATGTCGCTAGAATGGCAGGAGTGTCTTCCACGGATTGGAGTTGGGGCGGACTCATGGCCGATTTTGATAATGATGGATGGAAAGATTTATTTGTGACAAATGGTATCCGTAGGGATGTAAATAATAAAGACTTTTATGCCAAACACCGGGAGTTTTTCGATAAAATGGAGAATGATCCCAACTATAAGAACAAAGAAGAAGAGGTTAAGTTGTTAAAGTATTTAGAGCAGCTGCCCTCCGAAAAGCTTAGTAACTATATGTTCCATAGCAATGGAGACCTTACATTTTCCAACAAATCCGAGGCATGGGGATTGGGAGAGAAAACATTTTCTAATGGGGTGGCTTTTGCCGACTTGGACAATGATGGCGACTTAGATTTAATTGTTAATAACCTAGAAGATATTGCTAGTGTTTATAGAAACAACACCAGTGAGAAGAACCATTTAACCGTAGACCTGAACGGCGGAGGCGAAGTGTTGCCCAATGGTAGTAGGGTTTTTATCTATACCAAGCAGGGAATGCAGGCGCAAGAACATAATACGGTAAGAGGTTATATGTCCTCGGTAACACCTTTGTTGCATTTTGGACTTGGAGATGTGGAGCAAGTGGATAGTTTAGTGGTGAAATGGCCAAATGGCGCAATCACCAAGCTAAACGATATTGCGGCAAATCAGCGCCTTGTGGTAGCTTATAAGGAGGATAAAAAGGAGGCCATCGGTAGTTCGCCGCATGTAGTTGCTTCTAAGTTCGAAACCATTGATACTCCTGATATTTTTAAGCATCAGGAAAATGTGTTCAATGATTTTGAGGTTGAAGTGTTATTGCCCCACAAAAACTCCACCTTAGGACCGGCATTGGCGGTAGGGGATTTAAATGGAGACGGTTTGGACGATTATATTGTTGGAGGTGCCGTTGGGCAACCGGCAGCCGTGTTTTTACAAACCAGGGATGGTAGCTTTGAAGAGTTGGAAATCCCAGATCTAGTAAAAGATAAATACTATGAGGATTTGGGTATTGTCATATTTGATCCCGATAACGATGGGGATATGGATTTTTATATTGCTAGTGGAGGAAATGAATTTAAACCTAATTCCCTAGGGTATGAAGATAGAATCTATGAAAACCTAGGAAATAATAAATTTGTTAGAAATAAGGAGGCGCTTCCTGATCTTAAAATCAGTGGAATGAATGTTTCCGTAGCAGACTATGATAAGGATGGGGATTTGGATCTGTTTGTAGGAGGTAGGTTGATGCCTAAAAAATACCCGTATCCCACAGATTCCTATATTCTGGAAAATGTAAGTACGGAAAACGGTATAAAATTTAGGGATGCTACAGAAAAAGTGCTTCCGGAACTTAAATCCCTTGGATTGGTTACGGCTTCCGTTTGGATCGATTTTGATAATGATGGTTGGGAAGACTTAGTGGTAGTAGGGGAGTGGATGCCTATTAAATTCTTTAAAAATACCCGTGGCGTGTTCGAGGATGTTTCCAGTAAAATGTATGATGGACCTTCGTCCGGATGGTGGTTTGCCATGGAGAAGGCCGATTTTGACAATGACGGAGATGAAGATATTATTATTGGAAATTTGGGAATGAATTATAAGTACCAAGCGAGTGAGGAAGCTCCATTTAGGGTGTATTTAAACGATTTTGATGACAATAACACTCCAGATATTGTGTTGAGTTATAAAAGTGGGGAAACGGAATTTCCGGTTAGGGGGCGCCAATGTTCCTCACAACAGATGCCCGCCATCAAGGCAAAGTTTCAGGATTACAATTCCTTTGCAAGTGCCTCCCTTAATCAGATTTATACGGATAAAAAGTTGGAGGAGTCCTTGAGTTATGAAATAACCTCCTTTAAGCATGTTTATTTGGAGAATAACGGAGGTGTTTTTACTGCTAAACAATTACCACAGCTATCACAAATATCCAGTATTAATAGGTTTGTGGTGGAAGACTTGAACAACGATGGGAATATGGATGTAGTGTTGGCTGGGAACCTTTACAATTCCGAGGTAGAAACCCCTAGGAACGATGCTAGCTTTGGGTTGTTTCTTAATGGACTAGGTGATGGGAATTTTAAAGCGAATACAATGTTAGAATCTGGTCTTAAAATTGTTGGGGATGTTCGTGGAATGGAAACAATAACTATTAACGGAGAAAAGCATATTCTAGTTGCTAAAAATGATGATTACCTTCAATTGATAAAAGTTAATCTTTAAGATTGGCTGTAGCATGTCCCACCAAGCGCAACTCCCTGGTCTTTGGTGGGGCATTCTCTTAAAGGATGCACCGGATTGTTTTTAAAAACGCCTTTTAAAAGAACCTAGATGTGGAATAGGAAGCAATTGGTAAGCTGGATACTTGGATTAGCCGGTCTGGGATTGGGAGTATTGGTGTTTAATTGTAAAAATGCTAATAAAGAGTCAGACTACCTTAGTCTGCCTATTTTGGCAACGCATGCCAATGGGGAGCATTATGTAGGTTCTAAAACCTGCATGGGATGTCATGCCGATATCTATGATAGTTATTTGGAAACCGCTCATTACAATACCTCCTCAGTGGCAGATACTAGCACTGTAAAAGGAAGTTTTATGGTTGGGGCCAATAGCCTAGATCTGGCCGATGTTTCTTTTACCATGACGCAGGAAGGGGATTCTTTGTTCCAGCACATAAAAATAAGAAATAGAAGTATAGCACTCCCACCCACGCCCTTCGATGTGGTTGTTGGATCTGGTGTTAGAGGGCAGTCTTATCTGTCTTGGGAAGAAAACGATCTATACCAACTCCAGGTGTCTTACCACTCACAGTCAGATAATTGGGTGAATAGTCCGGGGTATCCATCCTATCATACCAAAAGACCTATACGCAGTGCCTGTTTAAAATGTCATGTAACCCATGCGGAGAAAAAAGGGGAGTCAGTCATGGGAAATTCCTTTGACCGGTCTAAGTTGATTTTAGGGATAAGCTGTGAAAAATGCCATGGTCCTTCATTGAAACACGTTGCCTATCAACAAAAACATCCAGAAGCGGGTGAATCTAAATTCGTTATTAAAATAGATACCTTATTAAGGCAACAGCGTTTGGATCTATGTGCGCAATGTCACTCCGGCCCAAGGGATGTACAACTAAAGGGCGATGCGTTTTCATATTTTACTGGGGAAGACCTAAATCAGCATTCCAGAAATATAGATTCTGGAAAACCCCAGGAAACCTTGGATGTGCATGGGAATCAATATGGGTTATTAATTCAAAGCGAATGTTTTAAGGAGACGCCTACTATGGATTGTAACACCTGCCATAACCCCCATAAGAAAGAACGAGGGGATATAGCGTCTTTTATACTGAAGTGTATTGCGTGTCATGGGGAAATGAAAAAGCACTATAGTGTAGACGCAAAGCTTTCTACCGAAATGCAGGATAATTGTATAAGTTGTCATATGCCCTCCAAGCCTTCCAAGGCTATGATGGTGCAATTGACTCCAGATAGTGTGGAGACCTCTTTTAAAATAAGATCCCATTTAATTGGAATCTATGCGGAATCCTTGTGGAAGGAATAAATAGAGGATCGACTCTTGGTGATACTTAAGAAAAGACCTATTCAAATGAAAAATCCCGTAGCGAACTGCTCGCTACGGGATTTTATATTAAGTGATCATAGGTGACTACCCTAAGAAAGGATACCTATAATCTGTTGGCGTTACAAAGGTCTCCTTGATTAATCTTGGAGAAACCCAACGCAATAAGTTCTGAGCAGATCCCGCCTTGTCATTGGTTCCAGAAGCTCTTGCACCTCCAAACGGCTGCTGTCCTACAACGGCACCGGTAGGTTTGTCATTGATGTAGAAGTTTCCAGCACAGTTTTGAAGCGCTTTGGTAGCTTCGTCTATGGAGTAACGATCTCCGGAGATTACGGCTCCCGTAAGGGCGTATTCCGAGGTGCTATCTACCAACTTCAAGGTTTCAGACCAGTCCTTGTCTTCATACACATATACGGTAACTATAGGCCCAAAAAGCTCAGTTTCCATGGTGGTGTACTTAGGATCCGTGGTAAGGATTACCGTTGGCTCAATAAAATAGCCCTTGGTCTTATCGTAGTTACCACCGGCAACGATGGTGGCATTTTTATCCTTTTTTGCTTGGTCTATATACTTGGCCAGTTTGTCAAAAGAGGCTTCATGAATAACGGCTGTTACAAAATTCCCCATGTTTTCTGGAGATCCTGGTTCGTTGATGGATGCTAGGTCTTCCTTTACTAAATCTAAGATCTCATTAGAGATAGATTTTGGAAGGTATACCCTAGAGGCAGCACTACATTTTTGTCCTTGAAATTCAAAGGCACCCCTCACAATAGCGGTGGATACCTGTTTTGGATTTGCCGTAGGGTGGGCAAGGATAAAATCCTTTCCACCAGTCTCACCTACTATTCTTGGGTAGGTTTTATAGGTGTGGATGTTGTTCCCTATCTGTTTCCATAAATCCTTAAAAACTTGGGTAGATCCAGTAAAGTGGATTCCAGCAAAATCTGGACTCTCTAGGGCTACCTTGGTGATCATAGCGGGGTCTCCGTAAACTACGTTGATAACCCCGTCTGGTACACCGGCTTCTTTGAAGATGTCTACAATTACTTTGGCAGAATAAATTTGACTGTCACTAGGTTTCCACAATACTACATTCCCCATCATAGCGGCACTGGCAGGAAGGTTACCTGCAATGGCGGTAAAGTTGAACGGTGTAATAGCGTATACAAAGCCTTCTAATGGCCTATATTCAACGCGGTTCCAAACCCCCTCGGAAGATTCTGGTTGCTCCGCATAGATTTGTGACATGTATTCCACGTTAAAGCGGAGGAAATCTATTAATTCACAGGCTGCATCAATCTCTGCCTGATGAATGGTTTTGGATTGAGCGATCATAGTGGCAGCGTTGATTTTAGCCCTGTAAGGACCTGCAATCAGATCGGCTGCTTTTAAAAAGATGGCAGCTCTTTGCTCCCAAGGTAAATTGGCCCATTTTTCGCGGGATTCCAAAGCATTCGCGATGGCTTCCGAGACGTGTTCCTTTTCTGCTAGGTGATAATGACCTACAATATGCTGATGGTCGTGCGGAGGTGACATCGGGGCAGTGTTGCCCGTTCTTACCTCTTTGCTACCAATGTACATAGGTATATCTACCTGGTTGTTGAAATAGCTATTGTACTGAATTAATACCTCTTCCCGTTCTGGAGATCCGGGTGCGTAGCTCTTAATTGGCTCGTTATATGCAGTAGGTACTTGAAAAAAACCTTTACCCATAATTATTATATGTTATAATTTACGCAAAGATACTAAAAGCATCTGCGAAAATAAAGTAGGAAATATCGAGATTCTGAATGGGGGAAATGAGGCCCTTCAAGAAAGGAAACTGGAGGCTTGGGAAGTTAATTTCGGGGGATTGTTATGGGTGAGGATGAGTTTACATGCCTATGTCAACCCCACTGGTTTTAGCGGATATCCTTTATTGTGTAATTGATGGAGCCCCTACCTGGGAGTCTATCGGTTTTTATTTAGGTGACATCTGTAAACAACTATTTAAGGAGTAAGTCCATGTTTCCTTTTTTTTGTTACAAGCATCTTCTGGGCTGATCCTAGGAATGAACACTAATTAAGACCACAGGGCAAATCGCTCATGGCATGGGGAAACCAAGATTTTAAGGGATTTAATTTAGGGCAAAAGGGGCGCTAAATTTAAAAGTGGGGATATAAACCCTAAAATTCTCCGAAGTGGTCAAGGTTACCATATTATAATGTCCCTTCATGGCACCAATAGTAGAGGCCAAAAGGCATCCAGAACTGTAGGTATGGGATTCACCAGGTTGTATCACCGGCTGAAGACCAATAACACCCTTCCCATCCAAGAGCTCCAGTTCGTTTAAGGAGTCATAAATTTGCCAATGACGGGAGGTAAGCTGTACTGGGTCTTTGCTCTGGTTCTCTATGGTAATCGTATATCCAAAGGCAAAATGCACTTTGTAATTCTTAAAAAATGTCCCATCAAAATTGGTGCTTACCGAAATTTTAATTCCTTTGGTTACCTGTGTTATCATAAGGATCTCTTTTGACTAATTTATAAATAAGCTGGTTCTGAGGGGGAAACTAGCAATGCTCCAAATGGTCCTATAAGTAGGCCAATTGCCTAAATCGTATTTTTTTCTTTTGTAGTAGCAGATGGTTCAATAAAACTATTCATCTGCAGCTATCTTAAATCTAAAAACGTAAAATTACGAATAAAACTATACCTGCCTTGAGTTTTAACACAGGTAATTGTTAAAATGCTATAGTACAACAAGATAAATAAGAATTTATCAACTGAGAGATTTGGGCATATTTATTCGATGTAATTATAAAAAATATGGATTTAGTTGCAAGATTTCAACATCTAAGCCGATGGAGCTGGGGGCTTTATCCCCAAGGAAACTAGCCTGACTTTCATTTAAAATGAGCGGGAAAAGTAAATAGGAGGTAGTTTTATTGGGATGTGGGTCTGGTCGGCCATTTAATTGGTGATGTTCCTAGAGTTTACGGAACCAAACCCAATGAGGCTATCGTGCTGGTCTCCAAACTTCCTGTAATAAACCAAAATTAAATAATTGTTTTCGGTAAAGTGGAAATTTCCGGATATGGTGTTTTGGTCCAGGCTGCCGTCTTGGCCTACCAATACATATTTATAATTGTAAAACCCTTGCTTCATCTTAAGCGTGGCTTCCATATTTCCCGTCTCTTCATTGTAGGTCATTTTGTTCTCTGGGCTTATGGCGTAATTGTTAAATTTCCCGTAAACGTACACTTCGTCCAGTCCAATCAACTCTGTATAGGGAAGTTTAAAATGTACGTAGGTATACTCGGCTTCTTTGGAGGAGTCCGTGCCTTGAAGGGTTCTTATCACAAAATCCCCATTGATATCCGGGTAGTAGGTATAGGGGCGGTTGTGCCTATAGTAGTCCGTAAAAAGGTAGTGGTTATAGAGGTCGGTCAGGGCAATTTTGGAAATGGAGGAGCTGGGGGCTCTTAGGTCTTTGGTGTCAAAATTAAAATATTCATTTCCTCCCCAAAAACTGGTTTCCTGGTCGTATTTGTAGACCAGTTCATTGCCCAAGGTAAATTGAGGGGGGATATTTCCGATGGTCGTAGTCCATTGATAATTTTGTATAAGGGCTACCTTTACTTCCCTTTTGGGGTTAGATACTGGGTAGTTGCTTGTGTTGATGTTAAAATGGACCACCTGTTTTTCGTCTATGTGGTTAAAGTCTCTAGATTGCTTTATGGTAGCTCCTACCTTCACCAAGTCTTCATAGACCAAAAATCTTCTTGAAAATTGAATTTCATTATAGCTGTTGTAAATTTCTAGTAGGTAATTGCCGCTCACCTTTAATTGGGTGTATGCATTGGGGATGGTGAGTTTGTAGTTGGAGTATGGCTGTAAGGTAGAATAGCTATTTTGATAATCCGTTATTCGTTCATTATCCATACCCTGTAGGTATTGCGACTTTAATAAGGTGGAAGGGGTCCAGTCATAGTTGCAGTGAACAATTTTATAATAGTAGTCCTGTTCGCTGGCAAATAAGTCATCAAATTCCAGGTAAATAGGTGCGCCTAAAGGAACTATGGGGAATTGGTCTTCCGTACTGCCTTTAAAAACGACGGACTTAATATGGGAGGGGGCATTTATTTCCTCCTGTACCTGGGCCTGTAGATAAAGGCTATGGAGAAGGATGAAAGCAAGACTGACGATACGACGCATTTTGACCAGTTTTTTGGGTAAAGTTAAACAAAAACTCACCCCAATGTCCATTGCACGGTCTAAACGCTAAATAATTTGGTAATTATTATGAATACGTTCTATTAAGTGCTAAATTTGCACGAAATTTTGATAACCTAAGGTCTACTAAATATGTCAAAAGACATTCGAATTAAGAAAGGCTTGAACATTAATCTTATTGGGGAGGCTGAAAAGTCTCTTTCCAAGGCAGTAGAGAGTAATGTTTATGCGATCAATCTTCTAGATTTTCACGGAATTACTCCCAAAATGTTAGTTAAACAAGGTGCCGAGGTAAAGGCAGGAGAACCATTGTTCTTTAATAAGAACGTGGAGGATATGCTCTTTGTTTCGCCCGTAAGTGGAGAATTAATTGAGGTGGAAAGAGGTGCCAGGAGAAGAATACTAACGTTGAAAATTCTGGCGGATAAGAATCAGGAATCCATTGAGCATGCCCCAGTAGCACCAAGTGCTAATGCAGAGGACATTAAGGCGTTGCTGTTAAAATCAGGATGTTGGCCATTTATTAAACAACGTCCCTACGATATGGTGGCAAATCCTGAGAGGACTCCCAAGGCTATTTTTATTTCGGCCTACGTAACCAGTCCATTAGCTGCAGACTTGGAGTATTCCCTTAAAGGTAAGGAAAAGGAAATTCAGGCGGCATTGACTGCCTTGGGTAAATTAACCCCCGGCAAGGTGCATGTTTCAATTGGCAAAGGCACGCAATCCCTATTCTCTGGAATGGAAGGAGTGGAGCTGCATAATGTGTCTGGGCCCCATCCGGCAGGACTTGTTGGTACTCAGATCAATAAGATAGATCCCGTAAATAAAGGAGAGGTTGTTTGGACCATTGCCCCGCAGGATCTTGTGGTAATCGGAGAATTGTTGTTAACCGGAAAATACAATCCAGAGCGTGTAGTTGCCTTGGTGGGGTCGTCTGTAAAGGCGCCTAAATATTACACCACTAAGATTGGTGCGGAGGTTTCTACTTTTCTTTATGCAAGCGGAGTAAATACAGATAATTTTAGGGTTATCAATGGCGATGTGCTTACCGGCAGTAAGACACAGCCAGACGGCCACTTAGGCTTCTATAATAATACAGTATCCGTAATTCCTGAAGGGGACGATTATGAGTTGTTCGGATGGAATAAGCCGGTCTTTGATAAGATTTCCGCTACTAGGTCGCTAACCTTCTCTTGGTTACAGCCTAATAAGAAGTACGACTTGGATACCAATACCAATGGGGAGCATAGAAACTTTGTGTTTACAGGATTCTATGAGAAGGTGTTTCCCCTGGATATTTACCCAATGCAATTGTTAAAGGCTTGTATGGTGCAAGACTTGGATGAGATGGAACAACTGGGACTTTATGAAGTAGCTCCGGAAGATTTTTCACTTACAGAATTTATTTGCGTCTCTAAACAGCCCCATCAGCAGATTATTAGGGAAGGGTTGGATTTATTATATAAAGAAATAGGATAAAGATGAGCTTAAAAAATAATTTACATCAACTTAAGGAGAAGTATAAGGGTAAAAAAATGGCGCCCGCATTCAATGCCTTGCATACTTTCTTGTATTCGCCTAACGAAACAACCCATTCCGGATCCCATATTCGCGTGGTGGACGACTTAAAGCGAAACATGAATACGGTAATTATGTCCCTGATTCCAGTATTGTTGTTTGGAATCTTTAATGCTGGGTATCAGCATTATGCTGCAGTAGACGCAGCCAAGGGAATAGCTAGGGAAGCTTCCCTTTTCGGGAATTTTATTACTTGGGAAAACTTTATCATGGGTGCCTGGACGGTATTGCCATTGTTAATTGTTTCCTATGGGGTGGGTTTAACCATCGAGTTTATCTTTGCCGTTATTAAAGGGCACGAGGTGGAGGAAGGCTACTTGGTAACAGGGATGCTGGTTCCATTAATCGTTCCTATAGATACGCCGCTTTGGATGTTGGCTGTGGCCGTTGTATTTGGAGTGGTCATTGGAAAAGAGATTTTTGGGGGTACAGGGATGAACATCCTTAACCCTGCACTAACCATTAGAGCCTTTTTGTTCTTTGCTTATCCTACTTGGATGAGTGGTGATAAGGTATGGGTACACCAAGCAGTAGACTTGGCTGGTGGTCCGGATGCAATTTCTGGAGAAACCGTTCTAGGTTACTTGGCGCAAGGAAGAGGGGCAGAGATGTCTTATTCAGTAGCAGATATGTTCTTTGGGTTTATCCCCGGGTCTGTAGGTGAAACTTCTACTTTGTTGATACTACTAGGAGGATTGTTCTTATTGTTTACCAAGATTGCAAGCTGGAGGATTATGCTTAGTGCCGTTATAGGTTCCTTGGTTATGGGACTTATTTTCAATGGCGTGGTAGCTGCAGGTTGGATTCCCGAGTATAGTACATTTTACGGCCTTATGAGCTTTGCGTACTGGAAACACTTAATTGTAGGTGGATTGGCGTTTGGTATTGTGTACATGGCAACCGATCCGGTGACCGGGTCGCAAACCAATCGTGGAAAATGGATCTATGGATTTTTGATAGGGTTTATCTCTGTTTTGATTAGAGTATTCAATCCTGCCTATCCAGAAGGCGTTTTCTTGGCCATCTTGTTGATGAACGTGTTTGCTCCTACAATTGATCATTACGTGGTTAAAGGAAATATTAATAAAAGGTTGAAGCGTGCAAAAAACGCTATGGTGTTACCTACCGATGGTGAAGGAAAAGCAGAAGAATTAAAAGCAGAAACAGTATAGACATGGCATTTGATACAGAAAAGAATAGTTACACGGTAATTTTTGCCGCCATTATGGTGGTCATCGTAGGATCTCTTTTGGCTTTTATGGCTTCATCACTTAGTGATAGGATCAGTGAAAACGAAAGATTAGAGAAGCAGCAGAACATTCTTTATGCCATGGGCGTAAATGAGAATGGGGATGATGAAGGAAGTGTGAATTTCGTTTCCACTAGTACGGTTGCTGGCGAGTTTAATAAATATATCACTGAGCAGCTGATTATTGAAGGCGAAGAGGTTACTAAGGACGAAAATGCTTATTTGATAGATCTTAAGAAAGAAGAAACCCGTGCCAAGGCAGGGGAGGTAAGAAGGCTTCCTTTGTTTATCGGTGAAAAAGACGGACAGAAGTACTACATTATTCCTATGAGAGGTAAAGGACTCTGGGATGCTATTTGGGGCTTTATGTCCTTGGATGAGAATATGGTAGTGCAAGGAGTTTTCTTCGATCACGCAGGGGAAACCCCAGGTTTGGGAGCTAACATTAACCAGCGTTATTTCATGGACGATTTCATTGGAGAGTCTGTACTTAGCGGAAGTAGATACGTTGGAGTTGCTGTTACCAAAGGAAACAATGACCCTACCAATGAGCGTAAAGACGATAATGCAGTAGATGCATTGGCAGGATCTACGATTACTGGGGATGGTGTTACTGCCATGATCAGAGAAACTTTAAAATTATATAAACCTTATTTGGAAACCATAAGAGTTAAAAATTAAACTATGGCACTACTTTCAAAAAAAGATACTAGTCTAATATTAGATCCGCTATCGGATAACAACCCAATTACTATTCAGGTACTGGGGATATGTTCCGCTCTAGCAATTACGGCCGAATTAAAAGCGTCCATCGTGATGTCTATTTCGGTACTGTTTGTAATGGGAATGGGGAACGTTGTTATTTCCTTGATGCGAAACATCATCCCATCAAAAATTAGAATTATTGTGCAATTGGTCGTTGTGGCGACCCTTGTGATTATTGTGGATCAGGTTCTAAAGGCCTTTGCCTATGAGCTTAGTAAGACCCTCTCGGTTTTTGTGGGGTTAATTATTACCAACTGTATCATTATGGGACGTTTTGAGGCTTTTGCCTTGGCTAACGGAACTTGGAGATCCTTCTTGGACGGAATAGGGAATGCCGCCGGATACGGGGTTATCCTTATCATCATCGGATTCTTTAGAGAGTTGTTGGGCTCCGGGACCTTGCTTGGTTATAAAGTATTGGGAGATCCCATCGCTAAAACCGGACTATATGCAATAGGGTACGAGAACAATGGATTTATGTTGTTGTCGCCCATGGCATTGATTGTGGTTGGACTCATTATATGGGTACAACGTTCTAGAAACAAGGACTTAATTGAAGAAAACTAGTAGTTACCAAAATAATAGAATGTTATGTTAGAACATATAGAGTTATTTTTTAGATCCATATTTATAGATAATATGGTGTTTGCAACCTTCTTGGGAATGTGTTCCTATTTGGCGGTATCCAAAAGGGTAGCTACTGCAGTAGGTTTAGGAGCGGCCGTTATTTTTGTATTAGCCGTTACAGTACCCTTAAACTGGTTGTTAGATCAGTACCTTCTTAGGGATGGGGCTTTGGCCTGGTTAGGACCAGAATATGCAGATTATAACCTTGGCTTCCTTTCTTTTATCCTATTTATTGCCACTATTGCTACTATGGTGCAATTGGTAGAGATTGTGGTAGAGAAATTTTCACCAGCCCTTTATAATTCCCTGGGGATTTTCTTGCCCCTGATTGCGGTAAACTGTGCCATATTAGGTGGATCTTTGTTTATGCAGTCTAGGGATATCCAAACCTTGGGATTGGCTTTTAATTACGGGCTTAGTTCTGGAATTGGATGGTTCCTTGCCATCTTGGCCATTGCAGCCATTAGGGAGAAAATTAGATACTCTAATGTGCCTGCCCCATTAAGAGGTCTTGGTATTACTTTTATTATTACAGGGCTAATGGCTATTGGGTTTATGAGCTTTGGAGGTATGTTGACCGGAGGGGATGAAGCACCGCAAGAAGAAGTGAATACTACGGCACAAAAAGAAAAGGAGCTTAAAGTAACGGAAGAGGTTAAAGAAAACACCGTTTCCTTCAACAACCTTATAAATAACAACAACTAGAGATGATATTAGCTACAAGCACACTTGGAACTATTCTGATAACAGTAATTGCGTTTTTAATACTATTGTTATTGTTGGTGGCACTTTTGCTGTTCACCAAAGAGAAATTATCCCCATCAGGACCCGTTACCATCACCATTAATGGGGAGAGAAAGATAGAAGTAGGATCTGGGGATACCTTATTGACTACTTTAGGAAACCAGAAAATTTTCCTTCCTTCGGCCTGTGGTGGAGGAGGAACCTGTATTCAGTGCGAATGTCACGTTCTATCTGGAGGTGGAGAAGCTTTACCAACAGAAACGCCACATTTCTCTAGAAAGGAATTAAGCGAAGGAGCACGTCTGTCTTGCCAGGTAAGAGTAAAACAGGATATGGAGATTACCATCCCTGAAGAGGTTTTTGGTATTAAGAAATGGGAGGCAACTGTAGTAAGAAACTATAACGTAGCTTCCTTTATTAAGGAATTCGTAGTTGAAATTCCCGAAGATATGGGATATAAGGCTGGTGGTTATATCCAGATCGAGATTCCTGAGTGTGAGGTTAAGTTTTCCGAAATGGATATTACTGCACACCCAGAGGAGCACGCTAGCCCCGATATGTTCCAGGCAGAATGGGATAAATTTAATCTGTGGCCGTTGGTGATGAAGAACACGGAAACAGTAGAAAGAGCGTACTCCATGGCTTCCTACCCTGCAGAAGGTAGAGAGATTATGTTGAACGTTCGTATTGCCACTCCGCCATGGGATAGAGCAAAGAACGATTGGATGGATGTTAATCCAGGGATTGCATCGTCCTATATCTTTAATTTGAAAAAAGGCGATAAGTGTATCATTTCTGGTCCTTATGGTGAATTCTTTATCAACGAATCTGAGTCCGAAATGCTCTACGTTGGTGGAGGTGCAGGGATGGCGCCAATGAGATCGCATCTATATCACCTATTCCACACCTTAAAGACCAATAGAAAGGTTACTTATTGGTATGGTGGTAGGTCTAAACGTGAATTGTTCTATATAGATCATTTCAAGAAATTAGAGGAAGAATTCCCGAACTTCAAATTCTATATGGCACTTTCTGAGCCGTTAGAAGAAGACGATTGGAAAGTAAAAGAGAATATCGATGCTCCTGGTGACGGATTTGTAGGGTTTATTCACAACTGTGTGATAGAGCACTACCTTGATCATCACGAAAGCCCAGAGGATATTGAATTGTACTTCTGTGGACCTCCATTGATGAACAAAGCAGTACAGAAAATGGGAGAGGATTTTGGAATCCCAGATGAGCATATTAGATTTGATGATTTTGGAGGATAATCCAAAATTGATTTTCATCTAAGTTATTTTATGGACCTGTCCTGTTTTATAAACAAGACAGGTCTATTTTTTTACTACTATAAATTAACTTTATTAGTATCAATGAGGAGAGCATTAACCAGTCAGGAATTGCATAATCTGGCCATGAATATTGTGGGAAAGGAGTTGGAGGCCCAAGGGTATGAGTTTATGGGAATCAATAGTAAGCCTAAAAAGAACCCCCAATTTGTATGTTTAAAGGATAAGAGATTACACTTTATTGTAGTGCGTAGTATATCGTATCCCCTAGACCCTACTAAATACGATGAGGAGTTTATGCAAAAGATGAAAGACCACGCAGAGAAGCATGAGGCAGAGGCCTATTATGCTGGGGTAGGGCTCTACAACGCCCTGGATAAAAGTTTGCCTGTTTATTTAAATGAAGATTATATATTGGATTATGAAGGACTTGTTAAGATATAAGATTATAGGCTTGCTAGCGCTAGTGCTTACTTCACTGGTGATAAGCTGTGGGCAACGGAATGGTAAATGGGTAAAGAATGTAGCCGTGGGGGAGGCCCTAGGGACTTCTTATAGCCTTATTTATATATCCGAAAAGGAGTTGGATTATCAGTCGCAATTCGATTCCATCTTTCAGGTGATCAATCGGTCTATGTCTACGTATATCCCTACTTCCGATATTTCCAAAATAAACCGAGGTGATACTACTGTTGTGGTAGATCATATGTTTCGGGAGGTGTTTGAGCTCTCTAAGAAGATATATAACGCCACTGGGGGCTATTTTGACCCTACAGTAGGGGTTTTGGTTAATGCCTGGGGTTTTGGTCCAGGGAAGGAATTGGAGATGAATACCGAGCGTGTAGACAGTCTTTTACATTATGTGGGATTTAACAAGGTCAATATTTCCCCCAACAATACCATCTCCAAGACAGACCCTCATATCTATTTCGATTTTAATGCCATAGCAAAAGGATATGCGGTAGATAGATTGGCGGTATTCTTAGATGAAAAAGGCATTGAGAACTACCTACTGGAAGTTGGAGGAGAACTGGTGGCAAAGGGCGAAAATACACTCAGGAAAAAGCAATGGGTGGTAGCCATAGACGATCCACAAATGGATTGGGAGCGAACCTCCAAGCAAACGGTCAATATGAAGGATAATGCCATGGCATCCTCCGGCAATTACAGAAAGTTTAAAATAGATCCGGAAACGGGTGCCAAATATGTGCACACCATTGATCCCCTCACCGGATTTACCAAAAACTCCAATATACTAGCGGCCACAGTCGTAGCCAAGGATTGTGCCACAGCAGATGCGTATGCCACTTCTTTAATGGCGATGGACTTAACACGCTCCAAGGAGGTTTTAGAGGCAGATCAATTGCTAGAAGGTTACATCATCTATCTGGACGATGCCGGAGCGGTACAAGAGTATATGACGGAAGGCTTTAAAAAGATGCTTATAAAGTAATTATTTGGTGACCACAGGTATTATTTCACCAGGACTTAATCGGTAGCGATCTACTTCTTCCGGACTGAGTTTGGAATTGGTGTAATCTACCTCGGTTACCTTAAATCCAATTGCTCTTAATTTGTCAAAGTAGTCCCTTCCATAGATGCGAACATGATCGTACTGGCCAAATATTTTGGCCCGTTCCCTTTTGTCCGTTATGCTGTTGTCCTCAAAAGTCTGGGCCCTATTTAAATCCTGAGGGATCTGGAAAACTCCCCAGCCTCCGGGCTTTAATATTCTGTAGAGCTCAGACATTGCCTTCTCGTCGTCCTGGATATGTTCTAGTACATGGTTGCACAATACCACATCGTAGGTGTTGTCTTGAAAAGGAAGGTCGCATATATCCGCTGTGATATCTGCTAAGGGAGAATTTAAATCCGTGGTGGTGTAATCTAAGTTTTCTAGTTTTCTAAAGCGCTTGTAAAAGGCCTGCTCTGGAGCAAAGTGTAAAACCTTAAGGGGGCTATCAAAAAAATCGGTTTCGTTTTTTAAGTACAACCATAATAGCCTATGGCGCTCAAGGGATAGGGTAGAGGGCGATAGCACATTGTCTCGCGAATGCTCATAGCCATAGGGAAGGAATTTCCTGAAAGATTTCCCATCTATGGGGTCGGTGTACTTACTGCCACGCATAGACAATTCCAATATCGGCCTGGCCATGAGGCTCAATTTAATTAGCACCGGTCTGGGGACCGTATTAAGGACTAGCTTAAAAACTTTTTTTAATGCCATCTTCAAATGTTAGAGCTCCTAGGAATAGGGCGCGTGAATTTTATTAGGGGGTGGACAGACATTTTGCCAATTGGATGCTGAAAAGAATCGTTATTGCATGCAAAAAGCTCCTGTTTGGTATAAACAGGAGCCTTAAAATAGTTTGTTATAGTACCAGTGCTTTTTGGCGGAATTCGTCTTCCTCGTTACTTTTAATGCCCAAGGCTTCGTAGATATAGGCAAAGGTGGAGAGAATCTCCGGTTTACCATCTACAATAGCGACATTATGCTCAAAATGGGCGCTTGGTTTTCCGTCCTTGGTAAGTATGGTCCAACCATCGCTCAATTGCTTTATATTACGAGTTCCCATATTGGTCATAGGTTCTATGGCAACAACCATTCCCTCCTGAAATTTCTTTCCGCGACCACGTTTTCCATAGTTGGGCATTTCGGGATCTTCATGCATCTTTCTGCCAATGCCATGACCTACTAGTTCTCGGACTACTCCATAACCGTGATCTTCTGTGAACTTTTGAATAGCATAGCCCACATCGCCTACGCGATTACCAAGTTTAAATTCCCGAATTCCTACATACAGGGATTCCTTGGTTACTTCCAACAACTTTTTTACTTCAGGGGAAACTTCACCTACTTCAAAAGTGTAGGCATGATCTCCGTAAAAATCATTCTTCAAGGCCCCACAGTCTATGGAAATTATATCACCCTCCTCTAATGGGGTGTCGTTGGGAATTCCGTGTACCACTTGGGCATTTGGACTCATACAAAGGGAGTTGGGGAAATCATACATTCCAAGAAAACCGGGTTCTGCCCCGTGATCTCGAATAAAGGTTTCCGCCAGTTTATCCAATTGTAGGGTGGTTACGCCAGGTTTTACCTCACTGGCCAGCATTCCCAAGGTTTTACTAACAATCAAGGCGCTCTCGCGCATCAATTCTATCTCTTCTGGTGTTTTTATTATAATCATAGGCTGCAAAGGTAAAACATTACTTTTAAAATGGGCAATAACGGTTTTGGGACCTACCTGGTCCCAAAACCTGTTATTTAAACCAAGCTTTTCCCAGTCATTGCTTTTGGTTGATCTACTCCCATTAAGCTAAGGATGGTGGGGGCTATATCGCCCAACACCCCATCCTGAATGTTCTTTAAATCCTTGTCCACCAAAATTAGAGGTACAGGATTGGTAGTATGTGCCGTATTGGGGCTACCATCGGGGTTAATCATGGTTTCACAATTGCCATGGTCTGCAATCACTATGGTGGTATAACCGTTATTGAGTCCGGCAGTAATCACCGAATTAGCACAGCTGTCCACAGTTTCACAGGCTTTTATAGCAGCTTGCATATCTCCGGTATGGCCTACCATATCGGGGTTTGCAAAATTTAAACACACAAAGTCCACTTCCCCTTTATCCAATTCGGGAATGATTGCATCGCGTATCTCATAGGCACTCATCTCTGGTTTTAAATCGTAAGTAGCTACTTTAGGTGAGGGGCAAAGAATCCGTTCCTCTCCCTCAAACGGGGTTTCCCTTCCTCCGTTAAAGAAAAAGGTAACGTGGGGGTATTTTTCGGTCTCTGCAATTCGGATTTGTTTCTTGTTGGCCTTGGCCAAGGTCTCGCCCAAGGTTTCCTCAATATTGTCTTTATCGTAAATTACTTTTACCCCGCGATACGATTCGTCATAGTTGGTCATGGTAACATAGTAAAGGTCTAGCTTGTGCATGTTATGCTCGTGCATGTCTACCTGACTCAAAACCTGTGTTAGTTCCCTTCCCCGGTCTGTCCTGAAATTGAAGAAGATAACTACATCATCGTTCTTTATGGTTGCCAAGGGTGCTCCTTGGTCATTGGTAATGGATAAGGGCTTTAAGAATTCATCGGTAATTCCCTCTTCGTAACTGTTTAGAACAGCCGCTTCAATATCCTGTGTCTTGGTACCTGTGCCATTTACCAAAAGATCATAGGCCATTTTTACGCGCTCCCATCTTTTATCACGGTCCATGGCGTAATAGCGTCCGATTACGCTCGCCAATTGTACATTCTTATCGGCACAGTAGTCATTGATCGCCTTTAGGTAACCAACGCCACTCTTTGGGTCTACATCCCTACCATCGGTAAAGGCATGTATAAAGCTGTTTTTAATGCCATAGCTTTCACAGGCATCTATTAGACCTCTTAGGTGGGAAGTATGACTGTGTACGCCCCCATCACTCAACAGCCCAAGGAAATGAACCGTTTTATTGTTGGTTTTGGCGTGCAATAAGGCCTCTTTTAATACTGGTACCTCCTTTAAGGTGTCCTCTTCTATGGCTAAGTTTATTTTAGCGAGGTCTTGGTAAACAATTCTTCCGGCCCCTAAATTCATGTGCCCTACCTCACTATTACCCATCTGCCCTTCCGGCAAGCCTACATGCATACCATCGGTCAGTAAATTTGCGTGGGCATATTTGGTGTAAAGGGAGTCTATAAAAGGGGTGTTGGCATTTTCTATTGCAGATACTTTGGGGTCAGGAGATTTTCCCCAACCGTCCAAAATCATTAGGATTACTTTCTTGTTCATATGATTATTGTTATACAGGTCAAAAATAAAACTATTGCCTAAGGATTGCTAGAATTTGCGATAGGAATTTTAAAATATTCCCCCAATCTTTTAAGAAAATGCAATCGTAATCCCGATGTATTCAATAAGTTAAAATTATGTTATTTGTTAACGATTGATGAAACAAAATAAGAAAGGTGTGGTCTATTAAGTACAATCAAAAACTATTTTAATTAAATCTTATTCATCATGAGAAAAACAATCGTAATCGCTGCCTGGGCAATATTATGCGCAGTACCCGGCTTTAGTGCCGAAAAACCTATGGAATTACAAGGGGTGTCCAGCTCCTTGCCGATGGAAACCACCAGGGAACTGAACTCTTTTTGTAAGGCTATTATAAAAGGGGATATACAAACTGTGAAACGACTAATAGCTTTGGGGGAGGATGTGAATAAAAAATCACTGGGTAAAACCCCGGTAATTTTTGCTGCCCGTTACAACAAGGCTGAAATAGTAAAACTCTTATTGGACAATGGTGCTGATCCAAGCATTAGGTGCGAAAGTGGCTATAATGCGAAAAAGCATGCCGAACTCTCCAATGCCAAGGAAGCGCTGGCGGTTATTAATGCCCATTCTATGAAATAGAACGTAGGCTGTTGCCTAAAACCAAAAGGACCTATCGTAAGGAAACGATAGGTCCTTTTGGTTTCTAGAATTTGCTAAATGTACAAATAGAGGGCTCCTTGAATGCTAAAAATCAAAGCCTGTAAATAATCTGTACATAAAGGCATACAATGCCAGGGATAACATAATGAAGCAAAAAACGGAATACAGTTTTAAAAGGAATACGGCAATTAACGGCCTGCATTGTTCAAATGCCCCTACGTAAAGGTTCTTAAGGTGTAATAGTGTTCCCATATAGTTGTCTTTAGATTGGTGATAATCAAAGCTATAAGGGTTAAATTGGTAAAGGGTAAAGTATTTGGGAATCTATGCAAGTTACAAAAAAATATTGAGAAACTATTGCATGGAATACAACGGATGCATCACCCTTATAGTTTGTTTTGGTGTTTTTTAATCGCTGCTTTAATTTTTTCGATCCTATTGTCCGGGTCAGGGTGGGTACTTTTAAATTCGGGAACCCTATTGGGGCCAGCGGCTTCCTTTAAGATCTCCATGACGCGAATCATTTCTTGTGGGTTGTATCCGGAGCGAAGCATTAATAGGACTCCTAGATCATCGCTTTCTAGCTCGTCTTCCCTACCATTGGTTAGCAAGGTGTTCTGTCCTATACGACCTACAATATCCCCGGCATCGGCTCCTACGGAAGCCCCTACGGAGACGGTTTTCCAAAAGTTGCCCTCGGCAATCCTTTCGGCGGAATGTCTGCCTATTACATGGCCTATTTCGTGCCCCAAAACGCCAGCCAGTTGGGCTTCGTTCAATTTGGAAAAAAGGGCATAGGTAATAAATACCTGTCCTCCGGGAAGCGCAAAGGCATTGATGGTCTGGTTATCTGCCAGTAAGTGAAATTCGTAGCGGTAGGGAGTTTCACTTGCAATACTGTTATTCACCAATTTGTGCCCCACTTGATCCACATAGTTTTGCAACTGATCATCGGGATAGAGTCCGCCATACTGCTGGGCTATTTCCGGGGCACTTTGTAGGCCAATGGCAATTTCCTGTTCCGTACTCATGCTAATGTTTTGCACCCTGCCGGTATACGGATTTTCCTCCTTATTGGTACAGCGCTGTATATAGGCGAAGGCCACAATGGCCACGCCAATTAAAATCCTGAATCTCCAATTCCTTCCCATAATTGTCAAGCATTGATATCGCCACAACAATCCTGATCTTCCCCCTGCTTTTGCAGATAGGGCGTTAAAATAATCTAAGTGCTACTAGTTCTGAGTATTCCCTTGCCCACGGTGCTTGCCGTAGATCTCCAAAGGAAGCTTGCATTAGTAGATGGGGAACCCCTACAATTGTATTTAAATCCTTTGAAAAAAACGACCCAGCAGCTCCTTAAGATTGCCCTTAATGCCTGAATACATATAGCAAGCCGCTATAGAATATTCACCTCTAAATAGTTCTGGTGCTTAGGTAACAATTTACGAAAAATATGGTTACAGTAGGGCGGAATTTATATCTAAAATATGGTCTTGTATATAGCTTTTTAGAAATCCAGAGGTAAAGTGTTCCTTTCCAATTATGTCTTCCTGCATAATCAATTTGGCGATATTCTTTTTGCGAAATGCTTTTAGCATGGGTTTGGAAATAGGGGCGTAGCTGTAGTGCCAAGGCTCGTATTTAAAACCCTTGCGTTTTGGATCGTTGGTGTAGACTAGGTAGAAATCGAACTTATTGGCATTTTCGTCCATCCATTGTTTAAATAGCGCAAAGGGACCTCCCTCTTCAAATTTTTGGGGACTTAGTACGCTACCAGTGGTTTTACGGTAGCCGTCAATAATATCCACATCGGTCCCCCAATGGTGTCTGCTAGTACCCGGAATGGTAGAGTATTCTATTATCTTTTCTATGGCTGCAAGGTTTGTCATACCCTTTTCATTGGTGTTCTGAAGGTATTTTCGTTCCCAAATGGCATCTTGCCGGTAGAAGCTTCTAAAACTGGAAACTACTTTTAAATCTATTCCGTCCCCATAGGCTGCCTTCCTCATTTCCACAAAGGCATCGTGGGCGTCTTTTCTAAGATTAATATCCTTCCCAAACAAGGGTATGTCTTTTTTTCCCATTAATTCTTCCAGGGAATATTCGGGATCCTGGGAAAGGGTAAGACCAGGCATCACTGAAAGGGCCAAGCCAGTATACCCGGTTTTTTTAATGAAGGTTCTTCGTTGCATAGGGCAATACGGTTTTAATAGTTGTATTTATCTACGCTATCTAACACCATAACACTGCCAGATAGTCCGTTAAGTTTCTAAATATAACAATACCTAAGAATAAACGCAGGATTGAAGGTAAAGTTGTTGGTTTTAATGGGAAATTCTTAAGTGAGTTGATTCACTATATTGAGATAAGTTCCCGATTGCGGATGGCTTTTGAAACGCGGGCTCCACCCAACAATGTGGGATCTGACAGGTTTATTTTAGGGGGATATTGTTTAGGAAGTACACTCACTACTCAATACTCTGTACTCAATACTCTATAACCTACCTTGCCCTTTCCAAATACAAATACCCCTGATGGCTTTTATTGAGGTCCTTCATATCCACAATGTAGAAATAGACACCATTTGGAAGGCCTTGATCCCGATTAATGACTAGGTTGTTAATATTGGAGTAGCCCGTAAAACCGTTGGTATAGTTCTTTTCTTCGTAGACTTTTAGTCCATTCCTATCAAAGATCCTTAGCATGTAGTCTTTGGATGATTCTAGACCTTCCAGTTTAAGAAAATCATTTACCCCATCCCCATTCGGAGTTACTAGGTAATTGTCTAGTGTAGGAGCTTCGTCTGTTGTGGAAACGCTGCCAAAGGTAATAACGGCATAGTCTGAGGGGGTAAATCTTTTGGATACCAATATTCCTAAATCCAGGCTACCCACTACTGAGGTGGTCCCAAGGTTCACCCAAGCTTCCTGGGAAATGCTCCATCCAACTGGTACAATATGGGCAACATTCTGTGTTAAGGAGGCAATATCACTATTCGGATTCCAGCTTATTTGAATGGTTGAGGGCAAATTGGCTTCCAGATGCCAAAATTCTTTGGTGCTGATGTTTATTATGGAATCTAGTTTTTGGCTGGTATCAAATCCTGGAAACGGATTGGAGGGTTCCGCTACATTAGCCCGATAATAGGCACATTTTACAATGGCATTGATGCCGCTACTGTTTAGGTCTAGTGCTCGGAGCTGGGAGGCATCTCCAACGGGAAAATCAAAATTTCGAACCTGGTTGGCGGTAACATAACCGTCTACTTTGGAAAAATCCGTACTTCCCACGTAATTGGCCTGCTCTAAAAAATTAAGGGAAATGTCTTGCTGTGGTCTTGGAGTGATAATATTCCCGATTATAAAATTGGTGTTGTGAAGCACGTGTATCCCGGTACTGAGTTCTAGCCCCTGCTCATTGGCAATTTCCATATCGTAAAAAGTGGGTGCAAATGCGCCGGATACCCTAAGAAGGTCATTGCCGTAAAATCCTGCCAGGCCCAGATTTTGGTCAAATGCGGTGTTATTGATCAGGTTGGTGTGAAAGCCAATCTGGCCCTGCTGGTGGATTCGGATATTGCCGGTATTGTACATAGCCGTTTGGGCCTGTAGACCTAGGCTTAATAAAATGGCGAGGATGGTGGCTGTTTTTTTCATCCTTAGAACTACTAATTTTCTTTTGGTTCCCGATGGCTGTTACTTAAAAGCGCCCGTATTTCCAGTAAGTCCTGTTTTATGGACGCCAACTCTTTGGTGAGGGAGGCGTTTTCATTTTTCAGTTGCTCAATTTTCTTTTCCTGTTCGATAGTATGCAGGTATAACTCCTCAATTTTTTCCAAGTTTTTTAATGCACCGTCAGTTAGATTCCAAAAGCCATCTGCTTTCACCTCGGCTGCCGACTTAATCCCTGGGAGGTGATGGTGCTTTTTTACAAAAGCTTCAATTTCCAACAGACTTTTAAATTGGTAAGTGTTGTCTATGGAGGAGGTCCCCTCAAAATATTTTTGGAAAACGTAGTCGGGGTGAACAGTTGTGCCTCCAACTATAACTGATGCCGATACTGATAAATTTCCTGTAACTGTAGTGTTGCCTGCTGCTAATGTCCCTGAAGTTGAGATATTTTGACTGCCAAAGTTTGGATTTATTTTATTGCCCTCAATACCTGCTGCTCCAAAAATATCTTCATTTGTGATAGTTCCATTTACAATCATTGCGGCGGTTACTGCGTCGGATTGTATTTCCAAGGTCACGTTTCCTAATAAAGCGTTATTGTCACCACCTACGATTAATGTTCCAGAAGTTATATTTCCGTTACCGGCTATGGAAGATGGGTCTATGCCCAATGCTCCACTAGGTTCTTGGAGTAGCCCTGTTCCTGCAACGTTGGAGTTGATCATTGCGGCGGTTACTGCGTCGGATTGTATTTCCAAGGTTACGTTGCCCAATAGAGCGTTATTGTCACCACCTACGATTAATGTTCCAGAAGTTATATTTCCGTTACCGGTTATGGAAGATGGGTCTATGGCCAATGCTCCACTAGGTTGTTGGAGTAGCCCTGTTCCTACTACGTTAGAATTGATCATTGCGGCGGTTATTGCATCATCGGCTATTGCCAA
>NZ_VVIN01000109.1:0-5161 GCF_008711145.1 Arenibacter lacus | reverse complement strand
AACAAAGACAGGCCTGCCTGACGGAATAGGCGGGCCTGTCTGCCGACAAAGGCAGGCCTGTCTGCCGACAAAGGCAGGCCTGTCTGCCGACAAAGGCAGGCCTGTCTGCCGACAAAGGCAGGCCTGTGTGCCGACAAGGCAGGCTCAGTTGTCAGTAATCGGTAATCAGTCGCCAGGTTAGGTCAACTCTAATCAGAATGGTTCATTCAAAATTCTCAATTCTCACATCTCAATTCTCACTACTTTAATATCATTTGTTTTGTTTAAATTAGATATCTCAAAACCACATTAAATTCAAAAGTGCTGTTTAGTAATAACCAGCCTAATAACGACCAAATACAATAAATGAAATACATAGTATGTGAAGAACCCGGTAACTTTCAATTAAAAGAAAAAGAGCCACCAATAAGAAAGCCTGGGGAGGCGCTTTTAAAAATAAACAGCGTAGGGATTTGTGGTACCGATCTACATGCCTATGGCGGAAATCAGCCTTTCTTCACCTATCCTAGAATATTAGGTCATGAACTGGCGGCAGAAGTATTGGAAATTGAAGATAACAGCAAGGGCATAAAGGTTGGCGACAAAGTGGTAGTGATGCCCTATCTTAGTTGTGGCCATTGTATTGCCTGTAGAAACGGGAAAACCAACTGCTGTACCCAAATCCAGGTTCTTGGGATTCATACTGACGGAGGAATGCAAGAGCAAATCACCGTTCCTATAGCCATTTTACTGCCCGCCAATAATTTAACCGACAATCAGATGGCCATTGTAGAACCTTTGGCCATTGGTGCCCATGCTATTAAGAGGGCTCAACTAACTAAAGGTGAAACTATTGTGGTAGTAGGATGTGGTCCCATAGGAATCGGGATTATGAAATTGGCACAGCTAGAAGGTGCTAAAGTAATTGCAGTGGATATGAATCAAGACCGACTCCAATATGCAAAGGAAAAAATAGGAGTCGATTTTATTGTGAATGCCAATAATGACGCAATAAAACTGATTTCTGAAATTACTAAGGGCGACCTGGCTACCGTAGTCTTTGATGCCACTGGTCACAAAGGAGCCTTGGAATTAGGTCCCTCTTATATGTCACACGGGGGACGGTATGTTTTAGTGGGACTTTCCAAAGGGGAGCTAACCTTTAAACATCCTGAAATTCACGCTAAAGAAAGTACCTTACTATGTAGTAGAAATGCCACGGTGGCCGACTTTGAATTCGTTATTTCCATGATCGATCAGTTCCCTACCGAATCCTTCATTACCCATAGTGTACATTTTTCTGAGATGAAAGAACACTTTAATAATTGGCTAGATCCTGCTGCTGGAGTTATAAAAGCGACAATCGAATTTTGAAAATAACCTCTATGTCAACCACCTTTCTACAAATACACCCTGAAGATAATATCCTTGTCGCGCTACAAGAGTTGCCACAAGGTCACCCAATTACATTTAATGGGGATACTTTTCCACTAACCACCAAAATCGCTGCTAAGCATAAATTCGCGCTAAAGGATTTTAAACCGGAAGACCCTATTTTGATGTACGGGAACTTAATTGGCAAAGCAACCAAGTCCATCGCCAAAGGGGAGATCATCACCATAGATAATGTAGTACATGCCTCTTCCGATTATAGCGTAGGAAAGCAACAATCAGAATGGATCGCTCCCGATGTAAGAAAATGGAAAGACCGAACTTTTAACGGCTACCACCGCGCCGATGGTAGTGTAGGTGCGGCCAACCACTGGTTGGTAATTCCCATGGTGTTCTGCGAGAACAGAAATGTAAATGTATTGCGGGAAGCCTTATTGGATTCATTAGGCTATAGCACCGCAAAAGAGTATTTGGTAGATGCAGAGGTCCTAGTTTCCAAATACAAAGCAGGTGCCAGTAAAGAAGAACTCATGGCGGCAACTATCCTAAAAACCCCAGAAGAAATTAAAGAGAACAGCACTTTCCCTAATGTAGACGGAATAAAATTTTTAACCCACGATGGAGGATGCGGCTGTGATCGTGGAGATTCGGATATCCTTTGCAACTTATTGGCAGGTTATATCACCAACCCCAACGTAGCTGGGGCAACCATTCTTAGTTTGGGATGCCAAAACGCACAGGTGAAAATTCTAATGGATGCCATTACAAAACGAGATCCCAACTTTTCGAAACCCCTAAAAATTCTGGAGCAACAAAAAAGTAAAAGCGAACGCCACTTTATAGAAGAGGCTGTAAAAAAGACCTTTTTAGGTCTTATAGAAGCAAATAAAGCAACCCGAGAGCCCGCACCCCTAAGTAAACTCACCCTAGGACTGGAATGTGGAGGATCTGATGGATTTTCTGGTATCTCTGCTAATCCTGTCCTTGGTTATACTTCCGATCTATTGGTGGCCTTGGGTGGCGCTACGGTGCTTTCCGAATTTCCGGAATTGAACGGGGTAGAACAAGAACTCATCAACCGATGTGAGACAACCGAAAATGCAGAGAAATTCGCTACCCTCATGCGTGCCTATTCGGACAGGGCAGTAGCCCTAGGCTCGGGCTTCGAAAATAATCCGTCTCCTGGAAATATTAAGGACGGACTCATCACAGACGCTATGAAATCGGCCGGAGCAGCCAAAAAAGGGGGCACTTCCTTGGTGAAGGATGTGTTAGAATACACGGAACCAGTCACTAAAAAAGGTTTAAACCTTCTTTGCACCCCGGGGAACGATGTGGAAAGCACTACCGGACTAGCAGGCTCTGGATGCAATGTTATTGCCTTTACCACAGGCCTGGGCACTCCCACAGGAAATCCTGTGACGCCCACCATTAAAATTTCCAGTAATAACGAATTAAGTGAACGCATGAAAGACATCATCGATTTTAATGCAGGGACTATTATTACCGGCGAAGACACAATAGAATCTAAAGGAGAGGAATTATTGGAGTATATTATTGAAGTTGCCAGCGGTAACATTGTCCCAGCCGCAGTGCGATTAGATCAAAACGATTTTATTCCGTGGAAAAGGGGGATTTCGCTTTGAACTTGGAAAAGAGAAAAAAGAAGAAAGAGAAAAGAAGTTGGCAGTGGCACTAGGCACTAGGCACTAGGCACTAGGCAAAAATAAAAAAACATCCCTAAAGGACAAGTCTTGTTTAGATGTCACATCTCCAAATCAGCCAATTTCCAAACCACCAAATCAACTCATTGATACATTTGCAAATTGATAAATTAATCCATCTCCAAATTAGCTCATTTCCAAATCATCAAATCACCTCATTGGTACATTGGTGCATTGATACATTTACAAATTGATACATTAATAAATTAACCATGCAAACAATAAACCGCACTTTAATTAAGCAACAAACCTCCCCCCTACCAACCAAAATACTTCAATTTGGAGGTGGAAATTTTCTAAGGGCCTTTGTAGATTGGATGATACAAATTCTAAACGAGAAGACCGATTTTAATGCGGGCGTAGCTATTGTTAAGCCAACCGAATATGGGGATTATCAGCAACTTAAGGATCAGGACGGACTTTTCACCGTGATTCTAGATGGTGTTAAAAACGGACAACAGATTCAGGATATTAAACGAGTAAATTGTGTGAACTCCATCATCAACCCCTACACCGAATGGGAACGTTATTTGGAGCTTGCCAAAGACCCCCATCTGCGGTTTGTGGTTTCAAATACCACCGAAGCAGGAATCAAATTTAATCCCGAGGACTCCTTTAACGATTCCCCTCCCAAAGAATTCCCCGCAAAACTGACCCTGTTTCTATACCATCGATTCCAGTTTTTCAATCAAGATCCATCTAACGGCCTCATCCTTCTGCCTTGCGAGTTAATCGAGAATAACGGACTTGCTCTACAAAATGCTGTGTTGGATTATGCTAACCATTGGGAATTGGGATCCCAATTTACCTCTTGGATAGGTACCGCCAATCACTTCTGTAGTAGCTTGGTAGATAGAATCGTTTCTGGATATCCAAAAGATCGCGCCAAAGAAATAAAAGAAACATTGGGATATAGAGATCCCATGATGGTCGCCGGGGAACACTATCATAGTTGGGTAATTCAGGCTCCAGAGTCGGTACAAAAAGAACTCCCCTTTTCTCAAACCGACCTCAACGTGCAGTTTGTAGAAGATCTAGTCCCCTATCGTGAAATGAAAGTGCGGATATTAAACGGCGCCCATACCGCCTTGGTACCCGTTGCTTATTTAGCAGGAGCCAGATTAGTGGACGAAGCCTTGGAACAACCTGAAATAAGTCGATTTATAAATGAGCTATTGCTACAAGAAACCATCCTAACATTAGATTTTCCAGAGGCAGTAAAACAACAGTTTGTTGCCGATGTGTTAGATCGATTTAGAAACCCCTTACTAAAACACCAGCTGATCAGTATTGCCCTCAATAGCACCTCCAAGTTTGTTGCCCGATTGTTGCCCACCCTCAAAGATTACCTAGCTTTGGAGAATAAGTTACCTAAAAGGATTGTTTTTGGATTGGCCGCCCTCCTCTATTTCTACAGAGGAAACTATAATGGGGAGAAAATCGAACTAAAAGACGCCCCAAAGGTGCTCTCCTTTTTTAAGGACAGTTGGAATCAGTACGATGAACAAAAAACTTCTTTGGAAGAAACCATCACCCACATACTGGCAAATACCAATATCTGGGGGGAGAATTTGAACAAGATTCCAAGCCTGACCGAATTGGTTGTTAGCTATATTGGTCCCATAGAACAACAAGGGGTTCTAAGAAGCTTGGAATTAGTAGGGAGTATTGAGATGTGAGAGCGGTTTAGTAATCAGTAATCGGTAAACCGCTGTTTCAATAAACAGTATCTCCCCCACTGAAGTGCGGGACTACCGTTCAAAATGACTTTTTGCTACAATATTTATTACTACTTCTGTCAAATTGCTAAAATTAAAAGAATCGGCCTATATTAATTTTCGTTAAAAATCAAGTGCTTTTCACAGCGGGTGGAGGAATCCGTCCGGCAGCCCATCTTCACCCTTGTGAAAGCGGCCTGGACGGTGCGGACGTGTAGATTACACTTCCCAAGAAGCAAATACATTAAAGTCCAACGCTACAGCTGGCTCCTCAAAGTCAAAGGTACACCGTACCTTCACTTTTCGGCCCTGGTTCGTTTTTTATTCATGGCTTGTATATTGTTTTTT
>NZ_VVIN01000108.1:0-5245 GCF_008711145.1 Arenibacter lacus | reverse complement strand
TTAAAGGGACCGATGAGTGAATAGTTGTTCATGTTGATGATTTAGTTTCTTATTCCAGCCATTTTTAATATTGTTCAAACTCCGCTTCAAATGGACTGTTTGGGGTAAGTTGTTGTTGTTTCATCACTTTTCTTACCGTGTGAATAAGGGTTTGATTTTGAATTAATTGAATTCCTTTCTCAATATCGTCTGAAAAGACCCGGTCCTTATCGGCGAAAGCGACCTTTTTACGGACTTCTTGGTGGACTTCATCCAGGATGATGCCCGATTTCATGGGCTTTCTAAATGTAAATGCCTGGGCTGCGGTAAGGAGTTCTATAGCTAATATTTTCTCTACATTTTCCAAAACCTGCAGGGCCTTTCTTCCACTGATAGATCCCATACTTACGTGGTCTTCCTGACCAAGGGAGGTGGGAATGCTATCTGCACTCGATGGAAAACAAAGTCCCTTGTTCTCACTTGCCAAAGCGGCAGTAGTATACTGTAGAATCATATAGCCAGAATTGATCCCGGTATCCTTCATCAGTAATTTGGGGACTCCGGGGCTATTGCCTTCCAAAGCCAGGTATATTCTACGATCCGATATGTTACCCAGCTCCGAGGCGGCCAAACAAGCATAATCCAGTGCTAAGGCAAGGGGCTGACCGTGAAAGTTACCACCGCTGATAGTTAAGTCTTCATCAATGATAATGGGGTTATCCGTAACCGAATTGAGTTCAACTTCCAATAGCTCCTTTAAATGCAACCACGCATTCCTAGAGGCGCCGTGCACCTGTGGGATGCAGCGGAGGGAGTAGGGGTCCTGGACTTTCTCGCAATTGGCATGGGATTTCATAATTTCCGAACCCTTTAATAAAAACCGGATATTGGCAGCCACATGAATATTACCTTTAAAGGGGCGGATCGTGTGCAGCTCTTTATAAAATGGTTTAACACTCCCCTGTAAGCCTTCTATCATCATGGCGCCAATAATATCTGCCTGGGTAAGGCAAGATTGCATTTTTTGGACCACCATTACCGCATGGGCAGCAATAAATTGGGTGCCATTGATTAGGGCCAGTCCCTCTTTGGGACCCAACTCCAAGGGCTGGAGTCCCGCTTTCTTAAGTAGCGATTCCGTTGGTAGTACTTCTCCCTGGTAGTGAACCTTTCCCAGTCCGATTAATGGGAGGAAGAGATGGGAAAGGGGAGCCAAATCTCCCGATGCGCCAACGGATCCTTGGGAAGGGACTATGGGGATTGCATTGTTGTCTATATGCCATATAATTCTGTCTAGGGTGGTTTCTGCAATACCAGAATATCCTGTTGCTAGTGAATGGACCTTTAGGACCATCATTAACTTGGCAATTTCCGAGGCTATGGGCGTACCCACCCCTACACTATGACTTTTTAAAATATTGCTTTGTAATATCTTGGTTTCCTCCTTAGATATCTTGGTGGTGCACAAGGGACCAAAACCGGTATTTATTCCATATACGGGCTCCCCCTTCTCCACAATATTGGCAACAACATTGCAGCTAGCCTGAATCTTTTCCCTGATGGTACTGGAGATAACACCCTTGGTTTTTCCTTTTGCAATGGATAGTGCTATTCCGGCAGTAAGATGATCCTCACCAAATTGGAATGATTTTGTTGAACTGGACATAGATGATTTTTTATGATTATAAATTTATTGATTAAGTTTGATAGTTGCCAATACCAATAAGTTGTGTAATTAATAACTATGAGTTATCAAATAGAAATTCGACATTTTAAATATTTCCTAGCAGTTGCGGAGGAGTTGCATTATAGAAAAGCAGCAGAGAAATTGAATATATCCCAGCCAGGCCTAAGTAGACAGATAAAGCAGATGGAGGAGATTTTGGAGGTGGAGTTGTTTGTTAGAAGCAAAAAGAACGTGGCACTCACTGCTGCGGGTGAATATTTAAGAGGGGAGGTTGAGTTTATTTTAAATCACCTCGAGGTCACTAAAAAACAATTAAAGTATGTAGATCAAGGAAAGTATGGCGAGGTGCGGATTGGATTTTTGGGTTCGGCAATGCAGGAGGTTATTCCAAAATTGTTGCTTAAACTTAAGCATAGTTTTCCAGGGATACGTACTAGTTTGGAGGAGCTTTCCAACAATGCACAACTTAACGCTTTGCTCAAGGATAGGTTGGATATGGGTTTTGTACGCCTTTCCAGAGTCCCCGATGGATTTAATCTTAGACCTATCTATGAGGATACCTTTTCTGTGGTGCTTCCTGCAGAACACCCACTGTCGGTGCAAGATTTTAAGGGCATGGGGCAGTTATCCGAGGAGAATTTTATTCTTTTCTCCCAAGATTATAGCCCCTTGTACTACGATACCATTATGAGTATTTGTGAAGATGCGGGCTTCACCCCCAAAGTTTCGCATAAATCGGTACATGCCCAAACCATCTTTAAATTGGTGGAGAACAATTTAGGGGTGGCCATAGTTCCTACCTCCCTTCAATTTGGATTTAAGATGAAGGTTAAGTTTGTTGAGTTAGCAAGGATACCACAGAAAGCCGTATTATCGGTAGTTTGGAAAGAGGACAATAGGAATCCTGCTTTAAGGCATTGTGTTAATTTATTGTTGGAGGGGGAATGGAATGCCATTTGATCATGTAATTTTATTGTTTATTTTAATAGATAGGATACTTTTTAATAATTTGAAATATGATATTTGATGTAATTAAGGAAAGACGATCTGTTTTCCCAGCACAGTACACCGGTACTCCAATTGCCAAGGAAGACATTGAAAAAGTATTGGAAGCTGCCAATTGTGCGCCCACCCATAGAAAAACGGAACCATGGCGGTTTAAAGTATTGCAAGGGGAGGCCAAGGAAAAGTTGGGAATGTTCCTGTCTTTAAAATATATGGAAACAGACCCCAGTCCAAAGCAGTTTAAGGCGGGTAAATTGATTGAGAACCCTAAAAAAGCGGGCGCTATTATTGCTATTTGTATGCAGCGCGATCCCAATGAAAGTGTGCCAGAATGGGAGGAAATAGCGGCAACGGCTATGGCGGTACAAAATATGTGGCTGTGTTGTACCCAAATGGGAATCGGTTGCTACTGGAGTTCGCCAGGACTAATTAAATATATGGACGAGTTTTTTGAATTTAATGAAGGTGAAAAATGCCTCGGATTTTTCTATATGGGAAATTATGAGGGAGACCTCCCCGAAGTAGAAAGAGGCACTTGGGAAGAGAAAGTTACTTGGATGTAAATTTTTGTCCCTAGTAAAAAGTAAACAGGGCCGACTTATTTTCCCACGTCTTATAGATAAATAGGCCTAGAAATATTACGGTAACCATGAATTTTATAAAGGTGCCGGTAAGAAAGCCCAAAAAAGACCCGAAAGCAGCCTTCAAGGCTGTTTTTTGGTCTGCTTTATTAATCAATTCCCCTACCAATGCGCCCACAAAAGGCCAAATGATAATTCCGAAAAACCCAAGAATGGGAAAAATCAGTGCTATCAGCAATCCTAGGGTAGTGCCAATCATTCCCCACCTACTGCCTCCAAACTTTTTGGTACCCCATACCGGGATAATATAATCCAGGGCAAAAACAATAATGGCAATACCCAGCGTAATGCCTAAGAAAACCCAATCATCGGGTACGGCCTTGGTGAGATGCAGAAGCAGCAACCCCACCCAACTGATGGGCGTTCCTGGTAAAACGGGAAGAAAGCTGCCTAGAATTCCCACGAACATTAAAATAAATCCAAGAAATAATAATAAGATGTCCATTGATTGCCTTTAAATACGTTAGAAATTGTTTTGTGTTGGACGAAGATAAGGGAGAATTGTTACAGTAGCGTAAGGAATGACTGGATGAGTCACTTCAACAGAGTCCCTTTTTTCCAGACTCCCAATGCGTTCGGGAGAGAAGTCGCACACCTTGCTATTTTATGGGAGAGGAACTATATAAGAATTAGCATCCTATCTCTACCTAAAAAACACCTCAATACAAAATTTAACAACTAAATTATTAGTTTAAACTAATAATTTAGTTATATTTGATTTAAAGTTAAACTAAAAACTTAGTTGTATGAAGCAGTTGACCAAGGCAGAAGAAGAGGTAATGCACGTATTATGGCAATTGGAAAAATGTAATGTAGCCGCCATAATAGAGCAATTTCCAGAACCTAAACCAGCGTATAACACCGTGTCCACTATTGTCCGAATTCTAGAGAGCAAAGGCTTTGTAGATCACGAAAAGGAGGGAAGGGGACATTTATATTTTCCACTCGTGAAGAAATCGGACTACGGGAACCAATCCATCAATAAGTTGGTGGATGGTTATTTTCAAGGCTCTTTTAAAAGTATGGTTTCTTTCTTTATGAAGAAAAATGATATGAGTCTTTCGGAGTTAGAATCCATTATGAAGGAAATTAAAAAGGAAAAGGAATGATACAGTATATCCTAGAATGCATGGCGTTTCAGCTATTATTTTTAATAGTGTACGACCTGTTTTTAAAAAGGGAGACTTTTTTCCAATGGAACAGAGCATATCTTCTAGGCTCCTTTGCGCTTTCCATAGTATTACCTTGGATTAAGATTGAAGCGCTAAAGACCACCGTGTCCCAAGAATCCTTTGTATATCCGGAATATCTGTGGGGCATGGACATGTCGGCTGGAGTGGTAGCGACCCCTGAACCTTCAGCCTCAATCCAACTTTCTACTACCGAAATGGTTCTTTATGGGGGAATGCTCTTAGCAGCAGTGTTGTTTTGCTTTAAACTGTATCAGTTGTATCGACTTAAAAGAAAGGGCGAGATCCGCTACTTTGAAAGTTTTACCCGAATAATGGTGCACAATAGTCAAATGGCCTTTTCATTTTTTAGGTCCATTTTCATAGGGGACAAAGTATTGGAAAAGGATCATGATAGTATCATTCAGCACGAGCTGGTGCATATAGAACAGCGACACTCCTTGGACCTGTTGTTTTTTGAGCTCATGCGGATTGTGGCCTGGTTCAATCCTCTGGTCTACGTCTATCAAAACCGAATTTCCGAATTGCACGAGTTCATCGCCGATGCAAAAGTGGCCAAAACCCACAAGGAAGCACAATACCAAATGTTGTTATCGCAGGTTTTTCAGACCCAAAACATTTCATTCATCAATCATTTTTATAAAAGTTCATTAATCAAAAAACGAATAGTCATGTTACAAAAAACAAAATCAAAACAAATCTGGAGGTTAAAGTATTTAGTATTAATTCCATTAGTAATTGGA
>NZ_VVIN01000107.1:0-5417 GCF_008711145.1 Arenibacter lacus | reverse complement strand
TTTCAATGGCTTATATTGTTTTGGCGGACTAGATGCCCCTTCCCATCAAGTTTTCGATAATTATTATTTCGGATTATTTAATCGGCTAGCCTATGGCCCTCCCTTGGAGAATGCTAAAAAAATGGTCGCCCTCCAAGAGGCAGGTATTATAGATCTATCGTATAGTAAAAATCCCCTTTACTCCTATGATTCCAATACCCAAAAACATGTGTTAAAACAAGGTGAAATGCAGGAATGGGCACACTACTTGGTTAATGCAACCATTCCCAAGGCCAACAATAGCAACGGCTACCAAGGGTTGTTACATACAATGTTGGAGAACGGTATGCTGCGTTATTATCGCAATAATAACAATGGAAATTATATACCGGGATGTATAGACCTGGATAACAGGGGGAGGCCTTATGATATAGATGGGAACATTAATGAGGATCTCACTTTTTATGGGACGCCCACAGAGGGCCTTACCTTTGATAATGATACCCTCTCTAGGGAACGCAATAACTTCGCCTCCCATTGGGCTAAGTCCGTTCTAAAAACTATTTGCGAAAAACAACACCTCCACAAAAATATTAAAACTGATGAAATACGTTAAGGGAAATCCTAATGGCGGACTCACACCGCTGACATCGGCATGGATGCATAAATTATTGGAGCATCCATCCATTCTGAACCAGCTTGTTGCTAAATACGGTTCACCGATTAACATTCACAACCTCAGTTCTTTTGAGGAAAATATTAGAAACTACCAAAAGGTGTTTCAGTCGCACAAGCTGAAGCACAAGATATATTATGCCCGTAAAGCCAACCGATGCAGGGGATTAGTAAAACAAGCCTTGTCCACCGGAATTGGCGTGGATACCGCTAGTTATAAAGAGCTTTTACAGTCGTTAGCGTTGGGAGGTGATAGGCATAACCTAGTGTTGACCTCCGCTATAAAAACAACCGAGCAAATAGAACTGGCCATCAAAAATAATATCACCATTATTTTGGATAATTACGACGAATGCAAACTGGTGAATGCCATCGCAAAAAAAATGGAGAAGAAGGCAGAAGTAGGAATCAGGGTCAGCGGAGTTTACATAGAGGACCAGAAATTATACAGCAGATTTGGATTTGATATAGAGGAGGTTGCTGCTTTCGTAGAAAGCTATATCGGGGGGGATAAAGAATTGGACCGAATGGAGGTAGGTGGACTTCATTTTCATTTAGATGGGTACTCCATAGCACAACGGGCAATAGCCCTTTCTAGCTGTATTGCTCTTGCACGTGGGTTAAAACAGAAAGGATATCCTATTATCTTTATAGATATGGGTGGCGGAATTTTAATGAATTACTTGGCGGACGAACAGGAGTGGAAAAATTTTGATGAGAACCTGAGGGATTCCGTTATGAAGGCCAATACCAGCCTTACCTTTAACGGAACTGGATTGGGATATAAGATGATTAACGGAAAATTAGAAGGTAAATTAGACACCTACCCCTTTTATAATCGTATTAACGGGGCCACTTTTATAGATGAGATTCTAAATTATAAGGCCCCTAAAACGAATCTAAGCAATGCCCAACGACTAAAGGGAGAGGATATTGAAATAAGGATTGAACCCGGAAGGTCTCTCTTAAATCTAACAGGTATTACCGTTGCCAAAGTAGCGCATAGAAAAAGGGATAGTAAGGGTCAGTGGCTCGTTGGTCTGGAAATGAACATGAGCCAGTTGATGAGCTCTAGTGCCGATTTCCTTCTAGATCCCTATATTCGATATCAGGATTACACCGAGGACTCCGAGGAGGTCTCGGTGTATTTTACCGGGGCCTATTGTTTGGAAAGGGATATTCTGCTGAAACGAAAAATATCCCTTCCTCAACTACCCAAGCGGGGAGATTTGGTAGTTTTTATTAATACCGCTGGCTATATGATGCATTTCTTTGAGACCGAAGCCCATCTATTTGAGCTTTCAAAAAATATTATGTTTAAGGAGGATGTTACGGATTTTAATAAGGTAACGTTTATAGATGACAATCTAATAACCAAAGACTAGAATTCCCTTGTGGAGTTTTTATGACCAATGCTGTTATGCATCAGGGGAGGTAAAGAACCTTCCCATTTTAGGAAAACTCCAAGGGTGATATGCTAGCTACTATCGACTATATTAAAATACAATTATGCGATGGTTAACCCTCTCCTCCCCTATTTTAATTAGCACAATTTACCATCCAATTAATTCCATATTTATCCGTACATCTTCCAAAATAGCCCCATTCCCGTTCCCTGAAAGAATGGTGAACCCGTCCATTTTTAGACAGTTGTACAAACAGCTCTTCTGCGCTTTCCTTGGTAGACAGATCTACACTCATATGAATTTGATTTCCATGATTAATAGGGGTATCCGGTGAGGCATCATAGGCCATTAAATGGATGTTTTTCCCTTTTAATTCGGCGTGTTGCCATTTATCGCGGAAAGAGGAAGGGACGTCTATTTTCTTTTCCTTATAGGTTTGTTTGTTCACTATATCTGCATTAAACAAATCTGCATAAAAGTGAAGTGCCTCTTGGCAATTTCCGTTAAAAGCTAAATAAGGTTGAATTTTCATATCGTGTAATTTTAGAAAGTTTAATAATTTACTCAGCCCTAGGGGTAAATACGGGCCCTGTTTATAATGTCTTAACCCTAAGACATCAAAAGACTTGAATAGGCACGGAGCCGTGTCCATGGCCTTCTAGTAAGCCCATAAAATGCAGTGTATACAATCTATTTGTTGCATTATTATTTAGGTGCTACCATGCAATAAACCAAGCTCCTAATCGCCATTTATAAAACTAATAATCTAATGGGACAGCATACTTCGCAAATGCTTTAATGTTTAACGCTATTGATTAATTAAAGGCTACAAGCCATAAATCAGGTCGATTTCCAAGCCTATGTATATCCTCTGAAGTCAGCCCTTTTTTAAATAACCATGAGAAAGATTTAGGAGCTAAAAACGAGGAAGGGCAGAGTCAATTTTTAAATTCAATTAAATTGTTCTAATTTTCGCGTTTTGCCCAATTTTATGGGAGCTTAGAGATGCTAATCCACACTTACCGGGCAGGGTAAATATCACCCAAAGGGAGTAAGGAAAATGGAGGGAAGGAATATCCTTCCACTCATGGATGAAAGTTGAATTAACAATTATAAAAATAGAAACGAAGACATGGAAAAATCTAAACGTTACCAACAGGGTATGGAAGTCATACGTGAATATGAAGATAAGTCCGAAAATCCGGCTTACTCTATCACTTTCGAAAACCTGATGGATCTAGACCCTAAATTAGAAGATTATATTGTAGAATTTGCTTTTGGGGACATTTATGCAAGGGAGGGATTGTCCCATGAGCAAAAAACCCTGATTACCATTTCGTCCTTGGTAACACAGGGATTGGAGCCACAACTAAGGCTACATGTAAATACCGGACTTACCATAGGTATTAGCCCTAAGGAAATAGTGGGAGCCATAATACATTTACTTCCTTACGCCGGATTTCCAAGAGTACTAAATGCCTTGAATATTGCAAAGGCAGTTTTCTCTGAAAGGGGTGTTTCGGTACAGGATAAAAAGTAAATTTTTTTCCTTTACAGCTTAGATTATTTATTTAAAAGCCACTTTTAGGAGTGGCTTTTTTTTGTAAAAAACCATTCTTTTTGTGCTGACTTTTCCAAACCCAATTTTAAGAAGTCATTTCTATAAGAAAAACAAATAAAAACCTGAAATTCATCACTTTATTTATGCATAAATAAATCCTACTTTTATTGAAATATTGTATTTTCTTCCGACAGAAATATAACTACTTTTAATAGTTAATCGAGTATTTATGCTGTATGTCGATTGTTCATTGTAAAGTCAAAAAAAGTAGGATATGTTAGCGACCAAATTAGTCAACCACCGTTCAAGACCCGTTGTAAATGTCTAATTAACAGTTATTTACAACCTGAAACTGATCTTATATCAGTAGCCACATCCACTTCCCCCAAGATGTTTTTTTTGTAATATTTTTTACTGGTTAAAGATACCCCAAGCATCTTTTCAAAGTTCACCTGCTTAGTTTATGATTGTTTTTCCTGGAACCCTTTATGTTTTCATAAAGGTTGCCCTAGAATTAACAGCCAAACCTGTAACCTTTAAACCTTTATATTATGAAAAAAGTGATTTTTTGCGCAGCAGCGCTAATGATGGGCACCGTAGTGATGGCTCAAAGTAACGTGAGTAACGCCGTGATGACCGGCTGGAATAACACAGGAACAGTACATCAAACTGGCAATTTGAATAACAGTAAAATGAATATCAGAGGAGGAGACAATACCTTTGATATTGATCAAATACAAATTGAAAATAAAAGTGAGGTTCAAATCGGTCAACCAAGTGTTCCAGATAATGCAAATATGAATCACGTTAGAATACGGCAAGTAGGAGAACGAAACGAATCATATGCAACCGTTTACGGAGATGGCAATTCCGCGAATATAAACCAAGTAGGAAATAACAATGATAGTTTTCTTACACAAACTGGTACCGGAGATGAAGTAGATGTTGACCAACTTGGTCATTGGAACGCAAGCACTGTACATCAACTTGGTGGCTCTGGCAACTTCGCAGATGTAAATCAAAATGGTAATTCAGATGTAAGTCATGTTACACAAGAGGGGACGGATGCTATCGCAAAGGTCACTCAAAATGGTTGGGATAATTACAGTCAAATTAATCAGAATTCCGCTGCACAAGATGAGGCAACCGTTTTTCAAGAAGGTATACAAAATAAGAGTTGGATAACTCAGATTGGCTCTGGAGACCATGATGCCATCGTTAGACAAAATGGTACAACGAATATTAGTGTCGTAGATCAGACCGGCATCACTCAGGACATCACCGTAATCCAAAATGACTAAGTTCTTACAATATTGATTCAATATAATCTATGGGATGGTAGGTTGCAACCATCCCATATTTTAGTTTATAAAACCTATCATATGAACGCTATTTTTCCCGTTGTTTTTCTCATAGCAATTTTGTCTTTCCCCAAGGTAACAGCCCAGGAAAACTCGGCCTCTTACATATCTTCCTCTATTCAGGACCTGAATACCCCCAACGATGCGCTAAACCTAATTAACGAACAATTTTTAACCCGGCAGGCGCAGATCAACAACTCCAATACCAATATTACCCTAATCACTCAAGTAGGTGAAAATAACACCTCATCGGTAACCACCTTTGCCAACCAAAGTGAGGTAACCCTGGGACAATATGGGAACAATAATAACATAGAACTAGCGCTTAGCGCTACCACTATAGATTACCGAGTCCTACAGAACGGCAACAACAATCAACTATTAGAATTTAATACTGGTACTACTACCCAACTGTTGCAACGCAATATTACCCAA
>NZ_VVIN01000106.1:0-5427 GCF_008711145.1 Arenibacter lacus | reverse complement strand
CCAGGTGGGACCACACAAAACCCTTGTAAACAATTGATTTACAGGGGTTTTATTATTTCTGGGGCTACGAATAGGGCTACTTTTGTTTTCTGTGCCATTCTCAGTTGTAATTGTAATATGTTTTAAGGCTAAAACTCTCATATTGTTGTTTTTACGGGCTTTATTAAATCTCCTTGTTGGTCGTTACGGCACTTTTGAAGGCTCCTTAAATCGCTTAGAAATTACTTTAAAATGACGGTTGAACAATTGTAGTTTGAAACTAAAACGACGACCAAAATGCGTAATTTTATGTAAAACTTTAAAGGGCTAAAGACGGAATGAATACTTGTAGCAATACAAATTCCTGATGGCTTCCTCCTCTAATAAGGTTTCTAGTGCGATGCCGTTTTTATTGGAATATCGTTTTAAATCCTCACCAAATTGGTTCTGTACATCCGTTTTGGATTTGATCAACAATCGTTCTTGGGCTTCTTGGCTAAGGTCGTTGTAGTTTAAATGTATCATAATATTTGATATGTTTTAAAGCATTCCGCTCTCTGAAAAGCTGTAGTAAGAACCGTTGGGAGCCAGTATGATATGATCTAAGATTCTGATATCAAAAAGTTTTGAAGCTTCCTGTATTTTCTTAGTGATGTCCTTATCCGTTGCACTTGGCTTTAAAACGCCACTAGGGTGATTGTGACAAATAATCGCCGAAACAGCGAGTGTCTTTAATATGACCGCAAACAAAATGCGGATGTCAATCAAAGTTCCTGTTATGCCCCCTTGTGAAATCTGATAAATCCCTTTGGCTTTATGGGCATTGTTCAAGAGCAGCACTTTAAAGCATTCGTTTAGTCCAATGGTATTTGGGTTCCAATGATTGTACAATACTTCCGCAGCATCCCCCGCTGTGTTTATTTTCTTCCAGAATGTAGCAGGTATCTCGTGCCGATAGCTTACCTCAACTTCGTTTATAGCATGAATCATATTTCTTGTGTTTAACTAATCAAATACTTGACTGTCAGTAATTTAAACTACTTTAAGATACACCCAAACCTTTAGGTTTCCTCGCAAAAGTTGGCAAAAAACCACATTTGACTTCTTTCTCCCTATCCACAAAAAAGCACCCGTCAGGGTGCTTTACTTTGGGCTGGAAGGATAAATGCAAGAGGCATTTTGGCCTCTTGCGTTTATGCGCGGTTTCGAGGGTGTTGAAAAGCCATAACCGAAAAGACGACCTTGAGTGGGCGGGCGAAGTTCGGCCACTCTGGTCAGGCTTGAAGGTGGGGGCTTTTCAACTTCCGTAGGAACATGGATAGATAACATCTTATCTATAAAAACTTCTAATTCCTTTGTTATCCATACCTGTTTTGTAACTGAAATTCATAAAGACAAATAAAAAGTAATCGTTTTTCATGCTAAGTAATCATTTTTCATGCTACCTTTGTAATCATTTTTCATGCTATATGCCTTTAAGTAATCAATTTTTACGGAAAGTAAGCGCTTTTCATGGTAGGGCCTTGCCTGAAGAGGGTACATTGGTCGGTTACGCACTCCTCCATCAAATTTTGGAAGAAAAAACAGGAAGATGTTTGCCATTACCCAACGTGCTTGCTTTCGTTACAGAGAAGCAACAACGATATAACACGGGAAATTGGCAAGTATTCGCTAACAGTTATCGCCCTGATGACCATGAAATTGCCCATTTGATATTCGCCCTCAAGTACGAGGGAGTAGATTTATTGCTATTAAAGGAATTTTTTCTCCATGCAGGGGAATCCCTTGTAAAAACCATGATGAATAACGAGCCGACAAGCCAATATTCAAGGCGTATTTGGTTCCTTTATGAATGGCTTCTGAACAGTCAAATCGATATTCCAGACCTTAAGGTAGGAAGCTACGTTGAGGTCGTAAATTCTAAACTTCAATATGTCGGACCTATTCGAAACAGTACACGGCATCGGGTAAAGAACAATCTTCCCGGCACTCCTGAATTTTGTCCGTTGATTCGCAAAACCGATAAATTGGAAACATTTACAAGTACAAGATTTCCAGAACTCATGGAAAAGGGATTAAAGGGCAGGGACAAGGATTTAATACGCAGAACGGCCGCTTTTTTATTATTGAAGGATTCCAAAGCGTCATTTGCCATTGAGGGTGAGTATCCCCCCAATATGAGGGCCAGAAATTGGGGCAAGGCCGTTGGGCAGGCAGGGAAAAAGGAACTATCCATAGCTGAAATCGAACGTTTGCAAGATGTCGTGATAGGCTCAAAAAAATTAAAGCACATGGGTATCCGAAAAGGGGAGGGTTTTATCGGCGAGCATGATCGCGATACCTTTTTGCCCATACCAGACCACATTTCGGCGAGGGCCAAAGACTTACCATCTCTCATGAAGGGGCTTTTAGACACCAATGAACTATTGCAAAAAAGCGAATACGACCCTGTATTGGCAGCGGCGACTGTTGCTTTTGGTTTCGTATTTATCCATCCGCTTTCTGATGGAAATGGACGGATACACCGATATTTGATTCATCATATCTTGTCGAAAATGGGGTATACAAAACGGGATATGATATTTCCAGTATCGGCGGCCATCTTGGAACGCATTGCAGAATATCAAGATGTTTTGGAGGCCTATTCCACACCAATCCTTGATCTGATAGAGTGGAAACCCACGTCTGACCACAATGTTGTGATCACGAATGAGACTATTGACCTATACCGCTATTTTGATGCTACGCTACAAGCGGAATTTCTATATGAATGCGTACAAGAAACGATTGATAGAATCATTCCGGAAGAACTGGACTTTTTAGAAAAATATGACCGAATGACACAGTTTGTCAATTCAATCGTTACGCTTCCAGATACCAAGATTGATTTGTTAATCAAGTTTCTTAACCAGAATGAGGGCAAACTTTCCAAGAACAAACGAAAGAAGGAATTCGACGAACTTACCGAGGAAGAAATCAATACAATTCTGGAAGCATACGAATCCATATTTGAAAACTAGAACCGTCAATTCGATACTCAAAAATTGATTAGGTTATTTCCTGAGTTTTCAGGAAAGTCCGTAATACTTTTGGCCTCCGAAATTATCCTGCGATAATTCTCCTGAATATCTTTGTCGGTAGCTAAAATGGGAAAGTCAAAATGTTTTTCCCACAACTTCGGATTGATATGAAACTTGGATTTTAACAGTTCCTGTTCGTTGCCCTCGGCAATAAATCCGTAAAATTCTCCAGGCTGTAGGTTCATGATGTCCGTTGTTTTTACCCTGTCCCGTTCCTGTACGGTTTCATTGATGCTTTTGTTCAGGGAATTGGTATGCTTTCCAAAAATGGATGATTGATAGTAATTGTCCCCGTGATTGGTGGTCTTAAAGGTTTTATCGGCCTTCCCGAAAAGCTGGCCTATCATTTGTGCGGAATCCTTGTTGACCGCCTACCAAAAAACTGGTTACCCATATTGGAGATTATGACCTGGGATTTGTCCCTGCCATATCGGTCCACCAATTGGCTAAAATCCTGACAAGCAAGTACTGTGGCGACTTTATTGCTTCGTGCCGTCGCTGGGGTCTGTTCCAATTTATTGATATAGAGTGTGGGCAGTTCATCCACCAGTACGATGGATTTGTGTTTGTTGGGCTGGTTCATCTGCTTTAAAGCCACGGAGAGTATTAGGGAAATTACAGGGGCGTAGGTTTCCGATAGAGTACTCTCATTGCCAATACAGACAAACTTGGGGTTTGAGGTATCGTTGATGTCCAAATCGAAATCGTTGCCCGAGAGCACCCAAAAAATATCAGGCGTGTTCAACTTTGCTAAGTTGGTCTGAAGGGTGCTGACCACCCCTGAAATCTGTTTGGTCGAATCATTTTTAATCGCCTGCTTCAAGCTTGCCACATAGCCCGCCGCCCCAAAGTTTTCGGAAACCTTTTTGACGAGTTCGCCCATCTCGCAATGAAGTACCAAACTGATAAGATGGGGCAGGGTGCAAAAATCGGGGTGCTCTGATTTCAGATACCAAATCAATCCCGTCAACACACTTTTGGCCTCCATTACCCAATAGTCCTCATGTTTGATGTTGTTGGGGGATAGGTTGTACATCAAAGTCTGTGCATATTCATGGGCGTAAGCCGTCTTGGTCATGAGATTTGGTTCCAATGGATTTACCCGTGCGCTTTGGTTGGCATCCTTAAAATCAATCAAATAGGGTTTGACTTTGGATTGGGAATGACCAAACTGGCAGAATAAAAAACTGCTCAGTTCGGGCGATTTAAAGTCATAGCAGACTCCAGAATAACCCTTATGAATCGCTTGTTGCAAAATTGGATAGACCAAAGAGGCCGATTTTCCACTTCCTGCCCGCCCTGGATGTAAATGCCGCGATAAGGATTTTCTAGGTGGACGGTTTTGTTGTTCACCCGAAAAGTAAAACCTTCCTCCAAAGCTTTGATGGGCTTATCTGAATTACCTAATCGAAGTGATTTACCGTTTTTTTTTAAGAGTTGATAGAGAATCCATAAAACTAGATATGGTGGCAAGGTCAGGGTCAATGGAATGATGCTGGCTACGATAAAGGAAATAGGCGCACCGAGAAACATCGAAATTTTCAGTTTCCTTCTTAGGAAAATGGTATAAACAAATGTCCCTACCAATAGCAGCAAAAACCTGACGTAGATATTGCTGCCTCCCAAAACATATTCGATTATTGTTGTCTTGTCCATGATTACCTAGTGATTTGATTGCCCCTGTTCCTTCGTCTTTCTTTTTTCATATCGGGTAGCCATTGCTCCTGATGTCGCCGTTGTTGCTGTGGTTCTTTTTCCAATTTGATTTTCTGCTGCAAGGCCAATTTCTCTTCCAAAGTGCCATGCTTCAAGGTTCTTAGGGTCTCAAATTTTTCCTCTAGGCCACGTTTATATTTGAACATCTTGTCAAAGGAATCCTCATTGAGCTGTTTCCAGTTAGAGCGGTCAAACCCACCTTTAACGGTTCTGCCGTTTAGCACCAGATTCTGACCGCTTTTGGCATTGGCCAAAGGGCTTAAGTTGATACGATGGTCTTTGTGCATCCGTGAAACGGTAATATGTACATGGGTCTGTAAGCCTTTTTTCGGTTCGGCGCTTTTGACTTTTCCTAACTTGACTTCCTTGTCGTTTCCTTTATAGCGTCTTTTGTGTTCGATTTTGGCGAACCAAACGATTTCTTCCTCCTTTATTTTCTTTTTGAAGTTCATGGCATAGTTCCGCATGGCCTGTCGTGCAAAAAGTTTGATGACCTCATTGAAATGCTCGTACTCTTTTTGGTTGAGTTCATCTACATTTTCAATCGGTCTTTTGGCGATGGTGGAAGTGAGGTGCTCTTGTTCCTGTTGACTAAAATTTAGCGTCAACGTAAAATACCTGTCCTGTTTTTTGGCAAGCCCTTTATTTTTAT
>NZ_VVIN01000105.1:0-5491 GCF_008711145.1 Arenibacter lacus | reverse complement strand
CCATTCCCCCCTTAAAATCGAACCGTATACACCACCTTCATGGCGGCACCCTTCTGGGTGGTGATCAGTCTTCTATTGACTTCATGGTTATCTAACCAATTGTGGTTATACACAAAAAAGATATCGGTTCCTGGCGTAATGATCCATCTAAAGCGGGTATTGGTTCCCAGTAGGTTACTAACGTCATCGAACTGAATATTGGACGATAGCGAAATATCGGGGGTAAAGTCCAACCCGAGGTCCATCCGGAATAGATTGGTTTTAAATCCGACGGGATCGGCGGTGACCTCGGTATGGGTATACCCACAACTTAAGTTAATACCAGGGCTTGGGCGGACGGTTAACCCCAAACTATAACTTGCAATATTGCCGGTCCAAAATTCCCCAGCTTCGTACTCAAAGGAGCCCGACACCTTCCGATACGAGGCCGTGGAGGCTTCCACCTCATACCTCCAATTCACATACTCGTCGGCGGGTACTATTACGGAACCATCGTTTAGGATATCAAAATCGTTCTCCAGAAATTCGAAACTCCTTGAAATTTCGAATGCTATTCTGTCGTCGGATTCAAACCGAATAGCGCCTAAATTAAATCTCAGATTTTCGGTGAGGAGTTTATTTTCCAGGGAGGTGAGGTATAGGTAGTAGATTCCCCATTCGATTTCCCGTATTAGCTTGCTTCTATTGAACAGGGGTGCGTAGTATATGGCCGGCTGCACCCTTCTAAAACCGTTACGCTGGTTAAATCCTACGGCGGGATCATAGGCCTCTCCAAACTCCCTATAGGATACCCAGGCCGACCAGGGTTGGTTGGGAAAATTAAAACGGAATCCACGCACAGATCGGTCAGACGCGCTAGTAATACTATCCAAGGGAGAACTGGCATTATGCCCCACATAAAAGGCAGAGAATTGGAGGGTTTTACTACCAAAAAGTTCGGAGGTACTTAGGTTGAGATCGGCACCCAAGGTCTTTCTATCTTGCACGGGGATACCGAACAACAGATCATCTTCCGTGCTTCTATGGGTATACAATACCCCTATGGAACTCTCCTTCCAAAAATTGCGCCTATACCTCGCCACGGTAAAATTCTCTGGATTCAGCTCCCCTTGTTTTCCAGTTCGCACATGTAAAAGGGCTATGTTATTCTTCCCCACATTTCCTAGGAGTCGGCCTCCATAGCTAATAGGAATCCGCATCCCATTCACCAGCCCGATTCTCCGACTAAAATAGGGGTTCACATTACTGGAAGGTGCAAATTGTAGAATGGAGGATCCCTCCAGAAAAAAATCCCTCTTTTCTGGAAAACGCAAGGGGAATCGAGTGAGGTTTATCTGCCTATCATCTACCTCAGCCTGTGCAAAATCCGTATTATAGGTAATAGAGGCTTTCAATTGAGAGGTAATATTGTAATTAATATCAAATCCGAGGTCGGCCGTGGTAGTGCTAACGGACTCCTGGTCCACCACCTCATATTCTTTGTTAGACTGGGCAATGGCATAGGGAATCACTTCCAATCCTAGGCCCTGGGATGGATTAACAAGGCCTGTAAGCATCCCGGCATTCTGTGGACGTAGCAACCCTTGATTCCGGCGGTGACCCATCCATAATAGTTCTTCGTTTTTACGCCTGATGGTTCGCTGGAAGTTTATTCCCCAGACGTCTTTCTTAGTATCAAAATTTATGCTACTAAAGGGGATCCTTATTTCTGCTGACCAACCAAAGTCGCCCCTATACGTCCAGGCCTTCCATATCCCATCCCAGTCTTTGTTGAGTATCTGCCCCTGCCCCGAAGAAATGAGTCCATCCCCACGTAATCCAAGGGGATTAATCTCAAAGAAGTAGGCGCTACGCTTGTCCATAAAGGTGTCTAAAATCAATCTAAATCGGTCATCGGTCTCTAGGGAGGCATCCCGTTTCTTTTGAAAAGCCTTTATACCGGACGGATCACTATCATAACAAACTACTGCGATATAAAGGTGTTGACTATCAAAGGCGATTCTTACCTCCGTTTGTTCGGTTGGCACACCCCCTTCTATAGGTTCTTGCATTCGGAAATCAGTATTGGCCGGAATGGACAACCAAAATTCTTCATCTACGATACCATCCATTAGCAGTTCCATCCCCTTTTTGGAATACGCCCTAATTTCCTTCACCTCATTATCTGGATCACTGTCCTGGCCAACTATCAACAAAGGAAGAAAGTACAGGAAGGAGAGTACCATAATCCGAATCCGAAATTTATTGTGATGCGATGTAAAGTCTAGTATTTTGTTTTGCATTTGATTGTATTATTTCTATTATAAAAAACCAAGGGTCGGTTTGATTCATTAGCGCCCGCCTCCTATCGGCAGGAGTTCAATGTTCATCCTGCGTTTAAATTTCCTAAGTCCCAATTCTTCGCAATTGTTCTGTTCAGTTGGGCCTGAATTATTAAAGATAAAAAAAACGCTACACGCAACTCAGGGTTATAATGGTCTTTATGGTCATGGGGAATGATGCTAAGCTCAATATCGGAAAATCCTGGGTAGTTCCCTTTAAGCAGGGAGGCTATCACGGTATTGGAGGGATACGTATATGCTGGCGTGTAGTTTTTATGAAGTCCATCTTTAAGCACTGTTTGATCCTTAGGCTCCAGCAACACCCCCATATTCCGAATTTAGGCAAGTTTTAATTCCGGTTTTGGAGAAGGAATTACCTCGGTTGGCTCCCTCAGAATTATGGAATATTTTTGCGAAGCAAAAATCAATAGTAATAGTAGCAGTGGTAATCTTAGTGGATTAAACATGGGAACCCCATTGATGGGTTATCTGAAATAACTAGGCGATGTAATTGTATAAGACTTCAATAAAAAAACACCCAAGTGCACAGTGCCTAAGCGATGCGACATTGCCGCTTCCAGGGGCAAAGAAAAGGTTTGGAATATGGAATTAATTACCGATTCTAATACTCGTAAAGCAGTTGCTGGTCAGCATTGGTAATATTCAATACCACTCGGTTCCCTTCCACTTGTAGGTTCCTAATGTTAAACCTTATTTCTTTGGTTATATACGCCTCGCAAAGCTCCTCATTTTTCAAAGACAGCCTAATAGTTCTTTGTGGGGGATTCGATTCCATAATTTCGCCGGAATCGATTAGTTTTACTTCCCAACTATCTCCGCTGCAACCACTGGAACTATAGTTGATCTTTAAACAATGGTTGTCTATTTCCAACGTATTGATAGTGACAGTATGGGCAGGGGCGTTTGCATACTGGTCGGCACTAATCAAAACAGTAAGATCACAATTTGCAGTTTTTGTGGTATCGTCATTATCGGAACAACTAAATGTTAAGCCTCCGACAAGGGTTACAATTACAATTTTCAGCTTAAAGTAATTCATCTCAATCTAATTTGGGGTCATGTGTATTAGGCCAACTATGCGATCTAAACCTGTAGAAAGTTACGCAATTTTTGTACGATTTTAGGTAGGCGGTGTAGTAAATATGATTTCTGAATACCCCGTATACCCTATTGATACTTATAATTTAAGATGAACCCTTTTAAACGCTTCACAAAATTCACTTAACTAGAAGAAAACTAATTGATACAGCTATAATCCTCAGCGAAACTCCACAAATTCTCAGTCGCTATTGCCAGCGAAAAAGACATGTTCTATTCTTGTACCAAACTGAGGGAAGGCACCTTGAGCGATGGAAAATAATAGCCTTCCATTAACTATAAGTTATAACTGATACTAATAAGATAGTGTATGGGAAAATCACTTTTACATTCTACGGCATATCTATTGGCCCTGTATTTTTTTATGGCGTGTTCCCAGGGTAAATCCAACAAATCCAAAGCTTCTTCGGAAGAAAATGAACATACCTACCACATTACCATCCATGGTGGCCAAACCTACTCTGGGCAGGTTCCAAAATCACAGGCCGGAATTTTCTGGCCATTTTCTATGGTAAGCTATAGCGAGGAGGTAAACAGCAAGGTATTGGCGGGAACCTTAATGGATGCAGGGAAATTTCAAGTGGGTATCGGTTTAAAATTGAATGAAAACAACCGGCCCATTTTAGAGGGTGATGGACCAGGATTAGTATTTGGGGAATGGAATAGCCAGCAAAAATATACTCCGGTTGGGAGTCCCAAAATGACCTTGAAGAACTACCAGGAGCACAATATTTCCTTTGCTGGAGAAAAGGGTGTAGGAGCCTCTTATACCTTGGAGTTCCAAGGAACATTTAAAGCTAATGGAACCGAAGAAACGGTGGAGGTCAGTGGAAAAATAACTTCCGCTGCACCTTAAATAGTATATCTGTCTAATTTAGACCTACGCCTAAAAAGACCCCAACAGACTGGCAACCAACCTTTAACAAAGCATTAATACCACTAATTATTTAAACAAATACTTCATGAAAACAACTATTAAATGGTCCCTTGTAATGGGCTGTCTTATCTTTGCAAATGGATTAACTATCGCCCAGTACAAGGAAAACATCCCCTTAAAAGACCTTCTTCTGGGGAAATGGGAAGTACAGGGAACTATAATGGGGAAAGATGGCAATGGATGGGTGGTACCACATAGCCATTCCCACAAAGAGTGCGGATTAGATCACAGCGAATTTAATGAGAACCATACAGTTACGGAAGTAACCTACACCAGTGATTGCGAAACCAAGGAACGCGTTTTTGAATGGAGCATTGAGGATGAGGATACCTTGACACTAAGTAGTGGGGATCGCAGTATTAAATGGCACATCCTTAGCATAGAAGACACTATTATGAAGGTAGGGTTACAGCTAAATCCTAATTCTGAACGGAGGATGTATGTTAGTTATAAGAAAATGCAGGAATAGGTTAGCTACCGAAGCATAGCGAATAGGTCTTTCCAATAGGACCTATCTTCCCATTGGTGGTAGCACGCTTTCTGCTGGTCCGTAGGATTATTTATTTTAGGCTCGCCATAAATTACATCCCCCTGCCAACTTTTGGCTTTACAACGGTAACATTTTATTTGTTTTAATACGGGCATACTATTGTTGGTTTATTAGTCACCACTAATATCGATGACTGCACTCTAATTTATTGATTTAGTTGTAAAAAAACTACAATTAGAATTCATAACGAAAAATCGGCAGATATAGTATGACTCCATGGACGAACATTATCAAAATACAGTATAGAAATCCCATTTTCAGTAAAACAGGCTGTTCGATCTCGAAAGCACCCCATAACCTAATCAGCCTCAACTAACTAGAAACACATAGCCCTTAAAATTTCTATAATTTTTTTACTGATTTTTACCGATAAGTGATTTTTTTATTGTATATTTATATAATCATATTTCGGGGTGCTTTTATAGGACATGAAGGCTGAGAAAATACCCGTTGAACTTATCAGATAATGCTGACAAGGGGAAAATATGAGCGCAAAGGGAACTAGGAACGGTCTATATTGTTTTTGTTCCCTTTGTTTTTTTATACCCTTCCGGTTTTATTCCT
>NZ_VVIN01000104.1:0-5519 GCF_008711145.1 Arenibacter lacus | reverse complement strand
TAGATTGGCTACATCTATGGCATAGTTGCCATCAAAATCGGTAGAAGTACCGTTTGTAGTTCCTTTTTCCACCACATTTACTCCGGGGAGAGGGCTTCCTAAATCATCGGTTACAGTTCCTGTAATCGTTACGTCTTGTGCAACTAATCCCTGAATAAAGAAAATTGCAAAAAACATTAAGTAGTAATGGTTTTTTTTAAACATCCTTGTAAAATTTAGTTCGTTTAATTAGAGTTCTCGGTGCTACCCGGATGTTAATTTAATCTTAAATTTTTAATAATTCATAATTTTAACGCTCTTAATTGAATAAAATGAACACAATCGTCATATATGTGAGATTTAACTCACTCAACAGTTTATTTTATTGCACTTTCCTCAATAAAGTGTTTTTCCTTATAGGATATATACCTTTCTACTATGGACAACCCTATCTTCCAGTACTAGTGCTGGGCGTTCCTATTATTCATCACTGGCACTAGGACAATGCCTAATTATTTCCTAACAACACCGGACATTCCACCATTGGTTAAACTCTGAAGCAAAAAAAAAGGCTGTCCAAATGGACAGCCTTTTAGGACTAATATTATAACTAGTAATACTAGTTTTGTTTCGCCCACCAAAGTGGTGTAAACACATCATCCGGACCACCTAGGTGACCAACAGCTTGCTGATAACCTTCTGGTACGTTGTTCTCAATATTACTAGGATACTTCAAACGCTGCGGGAAAACATTAACACTATTGGTCATATAATTACCCTCGTTCAATGAAGGTAAGTTTGGCAACGCATTTTCTATAGCGGGATTTTCGAAGAACGGTAAGCCCAATCTTCTATGGTCATTCCAGGTTTCTAATGGCAACCATGGGGTTTGCGCAATAAACTTCTGTGTTATAATCTTTGTTAAAAGATCATTTTTAACGCTACCTCCTTGGTATATAGTGTTTTCTGGATACTTAAAAGTAGTAACCCCCGGAGTATCAGTATAACCGTCTACAAAGGTCTTAGTCTCTGTTGCCGAAGGCTCCACGGTATGATTCCATGCTACAGAAGTACCAGCCCTATTGTATTCTTGAGAGGTAATATACTCCCCTAAATACTCGGACACACCCCAGTATTCAAAACTTTGAGCTATACCAGCTTCGTAAGCCGCTTGTCCAGAGGTAGGCACATTCCAACCCCTAACTGCTGCTTCAGCAATTAAGAAATGCGTTTCCCATGCTCCGAAAAATATTCTTTCCGAAGTGCTATTTCTAAATTTATTGGCTAGGCGGGGTACTGTTCCTCCCCAACTATAAACTTTGTTCTTACTACCTTTTTCACCCCAAGATCCGATGGAAGGTGCATTCCATGTAAAGGCCCCTTCTACTTCTTTAACGACATTCTCATTATCGTCCATCAAGCTCCTTTTGGTTACCCCTGTGAAATCCTGATTCCAAGAAGGGTACCTATTCATTTCTGGGTTATCAAAATACCCTGGAATTATATAAGCTTTATAGGCTCTCGGATCTATATTTTCATGCAATCCATCAAACCAGAATCCGGCTGAAGGATCGTTGGTTAATGTGGTGAAGTGATCTTCAAACTTTAGCCCCATATAGTCAGCTGGCTTAATATGGGAATGTAATTCAGCGGGCAGTTGATCTTCGGAGGAAACTCCACCCAAACCTATCATTAAATTATTCAGGGTTGGAGATAGGTACTGACTGTTCCACTCTCTAGACATAACTCCGGTCAAAGCATTCCAACCTGGAGCTTCGGCCACCTTAAAGTTATCATCGTTGGAAGCGATAAACGCACCAGAAGCAGCTGCATCCTCAAATTCCTGTTGGGCTTTGGAAGCATCAACCTCGGATAAACGCATAGCAAAGCGCATCCTTAAGGAGTTAGCGTACTTTTGCCATTTGCTGAAGTTATACTGGTAAGCAGGATCCAAATTTTTAACATTGTTTGGAACTACAATATCCGTATCCAGTTCAGCAGCTGCATCTTTCAACTCAGCCAACATATAGGTGTACACTTCCTCAACGCTGTTGAAGTCAGGGTTTACCCCTTGGTATCCGTTAATTGGCATTGGCCCAAAATTATCTGCCATTTCACTCATTAGATAAGCTCTCCAAATTCTGGCAACCTGCTTTAAGTTATTGGTATACTCCTTTACCGTTCCTGCCTCAATTTGCGCATCTGCTACCTGAATAGCCGTATAAGTGTGCTTTAACCAGTCAGAAACATACCGAAAGTAATCCGAAGACCAGCCTTCATTATAACTTCCTACGGGAAGCGTATTTATTCTGTCCATTCTACCCGCAGCCTTCCAATAAAGGACAAATACCCTTTCCGCAATATGTGGATCTTGCTGCGTACCTATAATGGAATTATTAATGAAGTACTCCACTTGCACTTGCTCTTCCGATGCTGCTGTTGGGTTCTGATTTATTTCTTCAAAATCGGAACAGGCAACCAGGGAAGCGACCATCCCCGAAAGAATCCCTATTTTATATAGTATATTTTTCATCTTTATCATATTATTTTTTTTTTAGAAACTAACCGCTAAGTTAAGAAATACCGTCCTTGATGTTGGAGAGGTTAGGTTTTCAAATCCAACGGCGTTGGAATTGGTTGCGAATACAGATTCTGGATCCACTCCATTCAGGTTACTGTCTATCATCCACACATTATTACAAGAAACACCTATTTTCGCGCTTTGAACAGACATGCTTTGTAACCATTTACTTGGCAATCTATAGTCTAGTTGCACACTTCGCAAACGAATATTGGTAGCATCATAAATATTTGCTTCAGATATCCCCAAGTTACCGGATCTAGAAGCGATGGTTTGCCAATAAATCTGCGGAGAAACTGGGGTTGTATTGGCTACATATCCTCCGTTTCCATCTTCTACAACTCCATCAAAAACAAAATCTGCACGTTCGCCATTAACTACCGTTGCTGCACCTGTACCTGCTCTATTGATAGCCAAATTGGTTCCGGAGAATATTTCCCCTCCAATTCTTGCATCCACCAAGAAGGCCAAGGACAAGTTTTTATACTGGAAGTTGTTTGTCCAACCAAGCAATGCATCTGGCTGTTGGTTCCCCAAGTTAAACTTTTCGCTGGTAGCCAACGGAATTCCATCCGCATCTACAATTATCTTATTGAAATTAGGACTGTTTGGGTCTTCTACTCTTTGATACTTGGTTCCTGAAATCTGCCCGTAAAGTTCACCAGATTCTGCCAAAATGGATAAGTTGTCAAATCCACCCAGAGCGTATTGTGTAACCTCATCGGTTAAGCTAACCACAGTATTTTCGTTTTTAGAGTAATTTACGCCCATATCCCAATTTAAACCATTAGGATTATCCAAGATTCTGGCATTTACCATTAATTCGAATCCTTTGTTCTCAATATCACCCGCATTAGCTTTCACAGCACTGTAACCACTTAATGGGTTTAGCGGCAAATTCAATAGCTGTCTTGTAGCATTTGTTTTATAGTAAGCAAAATCAAAGCTAAGTCTATTCTGGAAGAAACGAGCTTCTAGGCCTACCTCCTTGGATTTAATCAACTCACTTTTAACATCTGGGTTAAATAAGGTACTGTTGCTACTAGCAGTTGTATTTCCATTAGGATCTTTCCCAATACTATAGAAATTATACAGCTGATATGGGCCTAAGTCATTACCTACCTCAGCATGAGATCCTCTCAGTTTTAGGTATGTAAACCAATCTGGGATACTCCCTCCATTATTTTTAACCAAATCGGTAACTACAATGGAAGTACTTATGGAAGGATAAAAGAAAGATCTATTTTCCTTACTAAGCGCCGAAGACCAGTCGTTTCGTCCCGTTACATCTACGAAGAAATATCCATCGTAATTCAACTGCAAGGTTCCGTAAAGTGAGTTGATTCTCTTCTCACTGAATCCTTGCCAAATAGAAGGATTGTTTTTACCGTTGTTAAGGGAGAATAAGTTAGGAACTTCCAACTCACCAGAGTTTCCTCTTAGGCTACTATTTTCTTGAGCCATAAGGTTACCTCCTAAGGTTACCGCTCCTCCAAACTTACCAAAAAGATTGTCTTTGGTAGCAGTAATCAACGCACTATAGTTGCTTTCCACGAAAGTTTCCTTTCCAAGACCAAAGCGGCCAGTATTGGATAGTGGACTACCTGCAAATAGCTTGGTTTCTGTATTTGTGGTATACAAATCGGCACCCGCCTTAATTTCGGCAGTTAGCCAATCGGTAATTTGATTTTTAATGGAACCACTTAACATAAATCGATCCCTGGAGTCCATATTCCTGTTAAATTTGGAAGCCCAGTATGGGTTAACCGTATTTCCAGATGGCTGGAACCAGATCATATTTCCAAATTCGTCCGTACTATTTCTAAAATCCGTTACGTCCAAGGAACGTGGTAATAAATACATTGTACTAAAAACGTTTGAGGTGTTAACTCCACTCAAAGGCCTGTTCTCGGCAGAAATTTTCAAGTACTGTACTTTTACGTCGGTCGTCCAGCTATCATTCTTTCCAAAATTGGATACTGCACGGGTAAGCAAATTCAAACGGTCCAAGGTAGCCCCTGGAATCTTACTGTCATCACTGTAGTAAGTAGCGGAACTATAAAGCGATGTTCCGTTACTGACCTGCTGTTGAAAAGCAATACTATGGTTAACACTGAACCCTGTTTTAATATAGTTTTCAAGGTTGTTATAAGCTCTTAAGGAAGTTTGTTCTCCATTCCACTTTTCAACCTGCTGACCTTCTATTTTTGGCCCCCAGCTAGAACCCGAATCATTGGCATAAATACCATCTGACCCCTGTCCAAACTCATTTTGCAATTCTGGCTTCATAAAAATACTTTCAAAACCAGTAGTTACAGAATAGGTTACACCTAATCCTTGCTGTGCCTTACCTGTTTTGGTAGTAATTAAAATAACACCATTTCCAGCTCTAGATCCATACAAAGCAGCTGCAGACGCTCCTTTTAACACAGACATGCTTTCGATGTTCTCTGGGTTAAGATCCCCTAGACCATTACCCATATCTGCTGCTGGATTCCAGAAATCGGAATTACCACCCGTAAAGTTATCCATTGGCACTCCGTCCACCACAATTAAAGGCTGGTTGTCACCAGTTAAGGAGTTATTACCCCTTAATACAATTTTGGATGAACTAGCAGGTCCGTTACTTCCCCTTACTACTTGCAAACCGGCCACTTTACCTGTTAGCGCGTTGGAAAGGTTGGTTTCTCTTGATTCAACCAATTCCCCTCCTTTAATTTCCTGAAGGGCATAACCAAGGGACTTTCTTTCCCTTTTAATACCTAGGGCAGTAACTACCACTTCCCCCAATTGTTCGGCATCTTCTTCCAAGCTTACGTCAATGGAAGATTTTCCGTTTACGACAACTTCTTTGGTCGTAAAACCCAAGGACGAAAAGACCAAAGTAGCGGTGCTGGAAACATTAATGGTATAATTACCATCAAAATCTGTTGAAGTACCATTAGAGGTCCCTTTTTCC
>NZ_VVIN01000103.1:0-5546 GCF_008711145.1 Arenibacter lacus | reverse complement strand
CTGCTTTCCAGTAAACAATTAGCAATAAACAATGGTGTACGTCCCAGATATAGGTTGACCACTTCCAAGGAAACAAAATTAAGCTCCTCCCTTTTTCAAAGGGAGGTGGTTTGCCTGAAAGTGCAAACCGGAGGGATTAATTACGGTTACATTAATCATAGTACTATGTTACGGGACTTATATCGCACTAGAAAATGCTAACATCTATATTGTAAGCGAACATACAAGACCAGCATTACTGCCACAGCCTACACCAAAAACATCCGGGAATAAAAAAACCCTCTAATGTTAGAGGGTTCTTTTTTGGAGGCATCGAGCGGATTCGAACCGCTGTACAAGCTTTTGCAGAGCTCTGCCTAGCCACTCGGCCACAATGCCCTTTAGGAGTGCAAAGGTAGTACTTTTTTTAAATATCAAAAAGTTAAAGGCACTATCTTTTTCTTTTCAGTACAATGGTCACTCCTTCCACATCCCCGCCAATGGGCGGATTTATTTTGGTGACAGCCACTTCCACCTTCTTTACCATGCTAATTTCTTCCAGGATGCGATCTAAAATTCGTTTTCCCACATGCTCCAATAGTTTAGAGGGTATGGCCATTTCTTCCTTAACAACATGGTTTATATGTACATAATCTACCGTATCTACCAGCTCATCGGAGATGGCGGCCGAATCTAAGTTGGCCCATACTACCACATCCACGCGGTATTCACTTCCAATAATTGTTTCTTCCCCTAAACAGCCATGATGGGCATAAGCCCTTATATTACTAACTTTTACTTTCCCCACTGATTCCTAGTTTTGTGCAAAACTAAATCAATCCCAGCGTACCCCAAGGGGTTTTAGTATATAATTATTACCCACGACTTAAAAGTCGTGGCAATTCAGATATGATTCCTTTCTAGTTGTCCACCTACGGAACAGAATAATGGCGAATTTCAGTTCCTCACAATTTCCAAATTAACCCATTTCCAAATCGACCCATTTCCAAATCTCCAAATCAACACATCTTCAAATCAATTGTTACATTGGTACATTGATACATTAGATAAAAAGCTTATCAACCCCTTCATTTCCCCATTTCCAAATCTCCAAATCAACACATCTTCAAATCAACCTAATACGTACATCTACAATTACTGATCCCTTGAAACAGGTCCACTCCTATAGTAACCACATGGGTTCCGGTGCTATAGCCCAGTATTTCATTTAATATGACCTGATATGAATATCCAAAATATAGATTATTCTTCTTAAGTCCGGCCAATGGGGCCACATACAAGGGTCTACCCAATTGGTCGTTTAAAAATCGATAGGTAGCCCCCACATAATAATAGTCCTCAAAATCGTAAAATCTGAACTTTAGGTTAATATCCGCTTCCGATCTACCATCACTCTCAAATATTTTATACAAAACGGAGGGTTCTATTTCCATATTGCTATTCTTGGATTTCTTGTATCGATAACCGGAATACAGATAGAAATTTCGCAGTTTGTTGGGCTCATAGATGGGATCAAAAATATAGACATCCTTATTGATCACGTTGGAGGCATTTAGGCTTAGGTAGAAGGCATTTTTCCGATAGAGCACCCCTACATCAAAGTTGTGGTTAGAAGTAGAGCGATCATCGGTCACCCCTGGGTCAAATCCAGCGTCCGTAAATTCACCCACATCCAACCGAAACTGGTTAAAGTTATAGGAGAGTCCAAAGGAGAGAAATTCGTCCTCATATCGATCCAAGGTAAGGTGGTGGGCAAAGGACATACGTGCTCCTTGCTGCTTGGTATAACCGTTGGAATCGTTGTATAAAAACAGTCCTACTCCCGATTTTTCCCCCAAACGCATATCGGCAGCCAGGGATTGGGTCCTGGGCGCATTTTTTATGCCTACCCATTGCGCCAATCCGTTGAGCCTAATTTTAACGTGATCTCCTATTCCCGCATAGGTGGGAGACAGTACAAAGGGGTTGTCTGCCAGGTACTGCGAAAGCTGGGGGGAATTTAGTTCCTGTCCCCTTGCTGCCACGGTTCCCATAACCATTAAAATCACTATTAAATTGCGCATTCTAAGCATACATATATTTTTATCTATACAGGGTGAAATGCCCCACAAATTCCCGATCATCGTTCTCCCCCTTCAGTTTTATTACATACCAGTAATCCCCGGTGGGTAGTTCCGAATTTTTATAGAGGCCGTCCCATCCTTCGTCATTTAGACCCATTCTGTAAACCTCCCTACCATAACGGTCAAAGATGATGGTTAGTATTTTTGGGAACCCTTCCATATTCTTAGGTCTCCAAGTATCATTTTTTCCATCACCATCGGGCGTAAAGAAATTGGGAACTTCTATATCGATGAATTCCATAAAGATCTGGGCGATACTTTCACAACCAGCTTCATCTACCACTCGTACCGTATGGGTACCAGTTTCCTTTATATAGAAGGTATTGTCCTCCCCATTATCCACATTCCCAAAATAGAAGGTGTATCCAGGCTGACCACCGGTAGCAATTGCCGTAATTTCATTGATATTATTTTGCTCCAACGTCAGTACTAGCGGTTCAAAATCTGCAATCGTGAACGCGATGGTATCCACACATCCGTTAGAATGACTGATGGCCAAATAATGGTCCCCCGGACTTATGTTTCTAAAGTTAGGCTCCAAGACCATATCATTTGGATCCGTGGAGTCCAAGGCATATAGCACCTCTGATGCTACTGTGGGATCATCTAAGATTACTTCCAGGGAATTATTAGGTGTACTCCCCGTACATTCATAAACGGGCGTTACGGTTGCTTTTAGGTTTACTCCCGGATCTACGACAACCGCCAAGTTGATTTGACAACCCTGGGCATCCCTTACAAATATGGCATAGGTCCCTGCCGCCAATCCAGAAAAATCGGTCCTATCCTGTACAAAGTCGGCATCCGCGGTGGAGTTGATACTGGTGCTATACGGAGCGGTACCTCCGGTAATATTTAAGGATATTGTCCCGTCTTCCTCCCCAATACAAATTTCCGGACTTGTTGTGGCCGAGGTTGTAATCGGGGAAGGCTCATTAATGGTAAAGTTCAAAAATTCGAAACAACCATTAATATCCTGGGCTATTACATTATAATCCCCAGGTGCCAGATTGGTAAAGGTATTTACCGTATCAAATTTGTCCAGATCTGGTGAAATAGCATACTGATAGCCTCCGGATCCTCCTGATAACTGAACGGAAATTCGTCCATCATTGGCCCCGTTACAGGATACATCCGTATAACTACTATCGACCACCAAGGGCGTAGGTTCGGTAATATTGATCGCACTAGACGCTACTACACAATCCTCACTGGTAACTCTTACGTAATAGCTACCCACAGTAAGATTATTAAACCTTCCAGAAGTTTGCGGAGCAGCAACCCTGTTGGTAAAGCTAGCATCGGTAAAGAGCTCATAGCGATAGTTTCCGAGCCCTCCAGCTGCCTTGGCAGTGATGCTTGCCGTACTATCCCCGTTACAGTTGATGATTGCTGCCGAGGTATCCAGGGCAACTGACAATGGTGCAATGGCGGTTTCGTTTATTTCGTTGGATAAAACAGAGCCACATCCAAAGGCGTCCATCACATAATAGCTATACCTCCCGGCAGCCACATTGAAAGTATGGGTGTTTCCGCCGCTCATCGGGAAATAATTGATACCGTCCTCACTGTATTGATAAGGTCCTGTACCGCCCGATGCAGTAAGTTCCAATTGGGCATCCATAGTACAGCTCAACGGACTGGTTCTTATTAGAGAAGCATACACGTCCGTAGGATCCACAATACTTACCTGTACCGTTTCAAAATCACATTCCCAACCATCCGATACGGTAATGGAATAAATACCCGCACTTAGGTTGTTGAAATCAGGACTAAGCTGTCCTCCCGAAGTAAAGGTGATCACTGTTCCCGTGGGGTCGTATACATTTAATTGATATTGGTATACCCCTTCTCCACCCGTCATATTGATAGCACTTATGGCACCATCACTATCGCCATAACAGACCAAGGTGGTGCTTAACGGAGTAATATCGGCACTGATTGGGGCCGGCCGTACCAAATTGATGCTATCATTTAGGATACACCCATTGGCATCGGTTATCTCTACGGTGTAATCCCCAGCGGAAAGTCCGTCAAAAACCATACTCCTCACATCAGTTGCATTATATACCTCTGAAGTGATGGTATTGGTAAGTACTATATCGTAAGGCGCGTACCCTCCACTTGGATCTACCAAAATTTCACCCTGATCATTGGAGCAGGTAACGTTGGCGATGGCATCTACAACCGCGCTAAGAGCCCTATCTGGGGATATTATACGAACCGTGTTGGAATCCTCCGTACATTCCGGTGCATCTAATTCCGTAACCTTTACATAATAATTCCCTCCGGAAAGTCCGGTTATAGTCAACGGATTAGTAGCGGTAGTGGCCGATCCCGAAATTGGGGTGGCTCCACCTCCAGCAGTATAAACTGTATAATTATACGGCCCTGAATAGCCAGTAACATTAATTTCCAATGATCCATTAGTGTCCCCAAAACAGGTCACTGGCGTACTAGCCGTAGCGCTAACCTTGATCCGATCGTAAGGAGCAATCATATAATTTGCCGTATCCTCATAGCAACCCGTAGAAGTGTCGGTTACCCTAAAGGTGTAAACTCCTACTGCATGCAACTCAAAGGTAGCACTGTTGTAAGTAGGTGTACTAATAAGGGTAGCATTGGTATTGCCTACAGGTAATAACTGGAAGCTATACGTATTGTTTGTATCGCCATTGTCGTTGGCAGTAATGGTTATTACCTCTGGTCCTACACAAGATATGTTGGCATCTTTGGATATTAATGTTGTGAATTTATTCAGCGTGCTAATGTTCACTGTGGTAGCTGCAGTACACCCGTTATCATCCTTGATGGTCACGGTTATAGTTCTATCAGACCCATTGTCAGTAATATTAAAGGTGTTGGAGGTAAAGAAGTTCACCCCATCTATACTATAGGTGTAAGGAGCTGTTCCCCCTGCTCCCGCAGCTGTAATTACTGCCTGCCCTGGCTTATTAGTAGCATTACACGTAAAACTAGTAGCACTGGCAGTTACCCCTACAGGATCTGGCGCTACAATAGTTACCGTTTCTCTCAAGGAACAATTCCTTTCAGAAATGGCTTCTACAATATAGTCTGCTGCAGTTAATCCCGTAAAAAGCGGATTGTTCTGAGGTCCCGCGATTAGAATTCCACCTATATCATACAGATTATAGGTGTATATTGGATTATCGTTAACACCTATTGCCCGAGGCATGAGGTTTATACGAATGCTACCGTCACTTCCTCCATTACAGGATACGTCTTCCAGCGTATGTGTATCAAAGGTCACAGGAGTAGCGGTCTCCAAAGTAACCGGTACCTGGGCGTCGCAACCAGAGCCAGAGGTATCGTAAACGATGGCGGTATAATCGCCCGGAGCCAATACGTTGAACACATTGGAGGCCTGTCGCGCTCCTCCAGTAACACTGGTTCCCACTGAAT
>NZ_VVIN01000102.1:0-5763 GCF_008711145.1 Arenibacter lacus | reverse complement strand
AAACACGGATGAAGGCAACGCCTTCAAACGAATCATATCGATATTTATATGTCACATTACGACGATTTAAATCCATACCAAGCCTCACCGGCCGAGGTTGCCATAGCCTGGCAATTGCATAAGGATTTTATAACGGCACCCATTGCCAGCGCCACCACAAAAGTGCAAGTACAATCTTTGGCCAAAGCTACTGGTTTAAAACTGAGCACCGATGAGATGAAAAATTTAGATGAAGCAAGTACCTTCTAAAAAACATAAAAGATGGATTTACAATTAAAAAATAAAAAAGCCTTTGTAAGTGGCTCTACCTCAGGAATAGGAATGGCCATTGCCAAAAAGCTTTTAGAAGAACAAGCCGAAGTGATTATCAGTGGCAGCAGCCAGCAAAGTGTAGACAAAGCTGTCGCAAGATTAAAAGCCGAAGTACCTAATGCCCAACTAAGCGGTATTCCCACAGATTTTACTAGGGCGGCATCTGTTGAAGACCTTATTGCTAAACTAAACGACATTGATATTTTGGTGAATAATGTTGGGATTTACGAGCCAAAGGAATTTACCAAAATAACCGATTCGGATTGGGACCGTTTTTTTGAAGTGAACCTGATGAGTGGTATTCGCCTATCCCGTGCATTATTTCCCAAAATGCTGGAAAAAAATTGGGGACGGATCCTTTTTATCACGAGCGAATCGGCCTCAAACATTCCTCAAGAAATGATTCATTATGGGGTAAGCAAAACGGCATTACACGGTTTAAGCCGAGGCTTGGCAAAGCTTACCAAAGAAACCCAGGTAACGGTAAACACCATAATGCCAGGACCTACAGCCACGGAAGGCGTAAAGGCCCATTTTGAAAAAATGGCTCAGGAAGAGGGTAAAACCTACCAAGAGGTAGAAGATAACTTTTTTAAAAATCTACGTCCTAGTTCACTATTGCAACGCTTTGCCAAGCCTGAAGAAGTGGCCAATATGGTATGTTATATGGCCAGTCCGCTTTCATCAGCAACCAATGGTGCCTCCTTACGCGTAGAGGGCGGCATTGTAGATAGTATCCTTTAATAAAAATGGTGAATTAAACATCTTGATCAAACTATTAAGTATCAAAGACTTATTGCAATTCTTAATTTAACCTTTAAATTCAAAAATCATGAGAAATTTATTTTTATTCTTGGCTTTGATGGCCATTAGTTTTACCGGTTTTGCGCAAACGCAATGGCAAGTAGACCCTTACCACTCATCACTTAATTTCCAAGTGCAACATTTAGGTATAAGTATGATAAATGGTAAGTTTACCGACTTTGAAGGCACAATGAATACCCAATCCAATTCCCTTGCCAATGCCAGTTTTAATTTTACAGTGCAAATTGCGAGCCTCAACACCAATGTAGACAAACGTGACGAACACTTAAAAAGTTCCGATTTTTTTGATGCGGAAAAGTATCCAACAATGACTTTTAAAAGCACCAAGGTAACCAAGGGCAAAAAGAAAGACCAGTACAAATTAACCGGAATGCTTACCATAAAGGACGCAACCAAAGAGGTAACTTTCGATTTGGTTTACGGTGGTACAGCAAGCACCGATACAGAGGACAAAATGGGGATGATTGCAAAAACAAGCATCAACCGTTTTGACTTTAATATCGATTATGACCCTACTGCCGCAGGTATTGCCAAAGAGATTGATATTGTTGCCCACTTACAGTTTGCGAAACAATAATAGTTCAAAATAAAAGCAAATACTAGATGAAAAATACAGATTTGGGAATATTTATCCTACGCCTAAGCTTGGGTGTATTAATGCTATTGCACGGGATTGCCAAACTTATATACGGTATTGACCCCTTAATAGGGATGATGGACCAGTTTGGCATCCCTGGCTTTTTCGCCTATGGTGTTTATGTAGGGGAAGTGATTGCCCCGATAATGCTCATTGTAGGTTACCGTACTAAAATAGCAGCCTTACTATATGTGGCTACGATGTTGGTGGCTATATTTTTGGCACATCCGGCAGATATTTTAGCATTGACACAATCAGGTGGCTGGGCTATTGAATTACAAGCCTTGTACCTATTTGGCCCTTTAGCCTTGTTTTTTACAGGCGGAGGAAAAATGGCCTTGTCCAAAGCTTCTAAATGGGATTGACCAATGAAAGCTTATATCAGTATTCTTTTAATGCTTGTCTCAGTACAGCATGTCATATCCCAACAAAAGGGACTCCAATGGTTGGATATCGAATAGGATAATTATAACATTAGACACCGAGTTTGGAGGTTTTATGAAAGACCCATATGGCAATGAAAAGGCAGGATTTTCAATAAATGGAAAATTAAACCGTAAAGATTTTGGATTAAATTGGAATTCCGCACTTGAAGCTGGAGGTGTTATGGTTGGAAATGAAATTAAAGCTAACGTGGAAATACAATTCATAAAACAAGTTTCGTAATTAATTTACGTAAATGAATAGAAAACATTTTTTAAAAGCAATGACATTATTGCCACTAATAAGTTCAAGTATGAATTTAAAAGACTTAAATAAAATGACTTCATCTATGGGTAACACAGGTAAAATGCCTGTGTTATTCCTTGGTCATGGAAGCCCTATGAATGCCATTGAAGAAAACGAGTTTGTATCGGCGTTTAAAAAACTTGGAAAAGAATTGTTGAGACCAAATGCCATCCTCTGTATCTCTGCACATTGGGAAACCAAAGGTACCTTTGTGACGGCAATGCAAAATCCTCCGACCATTCACGATTTTGGCGGATTTCCACAAGCCTTGTTCGATGTGCAATATCCTGCACCAGGAAGTCCGGAATTGGCACGGCAGGCTAAATCCATCATAAGCACAACGGAGGTTGGTTTGGACGAGAAATGGGGGCTTGACCATGGTGCTTGGAGCGTTGTAAAACACATTTACCCCAATGCCGATATTCCGATCATTCAGATGAGTATCGACTATTCGCAACCAGCAAAATATCACTATGAACTGGCAAAGGAAATAAGCAGCCTTCGTCAAAAAGGGGTCCTGATCATTGGAAGCGGAAATATGGTCCATAACCTTCGTTTAGTAGATTGGAACAAATTAAACGAACAATATGCCTTTGATTGGGCTATAGAGGCCAGCGAAAAGATGAAAGCTTATATCTTAAACGGGGACCATCAAAAACTCATCAATTTTAAAGCCCAGGGAAAAGCCTTTGAATTGGCCATCCCAACCCCAGAACACTATCTGCCATTACTATATTCTTTGGCATTGAAAGAAGAAAACGAAAATATAAGCCTGTTCAACGACAAACCGGTCGCAGGTTCACTATCCATGACATCTTTAAAAATAGGTTGAAAATATAAATTATGTTCATCAAATAAAGATTTTAATACATACATATTAAATTGGGTCCTATTATTTTTAAGAATAGGTATAGCATTAATGATGTTGGTGCATGGAATCCAAAAACTTCAAATGTTGTTCGGTGATACTATACAATTCCCAAGTGTTCTGGGAATGAGTCCGTTCGTTTCATTGGCCCTTGCGGTTTTTGCGCAGGTTGTATGTTCTATATTAATTCTAATTGGGCTAAGCACAAGACTTGCAACCATTCCTCTGATAATCACTATGTTGGTGGCTGTAATTTTCATACATGGTGGAGATCCCTTTGCCAAACAGGAATTAGGCCTCCATTACTTGATGGTGTATGTCACCTTTTTTATGCTTGGTAGCGGAAAATATTCCGTTGATGCCGTTATGAAAAACTATTCTATGGCCAAGTAGTTTTTTTATAAAATAGTTAATCGTAGTTTAATTATAAAAGCCTAATGGATACTCAAAATAAAATAATTGTTAAGTCGCTTAAACTTTTTAAAGCTCAAGGAATTAAAGAGGTTAGTATGATGGATATAGCCAAAACGTTAAGAATATCCAAAAAAACGTTGTATGTTTATTTTACAAGTAAAAATGATTTAGTTAATAAAGGCATCCAATTTCTTTTCGATTTACATTTTTCTACTTTAGAAAGAATTTTACAAGAAAAAACAGCTACAGTAGAAAAAATAAGGAAGGTATATGAGTATGCTATTAACTATTTGATAGGAGTGTCTCCAATTTTTATTTTGGATTTAAAAAAATATTATGCATCATCATATAGGGATTATGATTTATACCGAAGAAAATTAATTTTTGGATATATTAAAAATATATTGGATGAAGGCCAATTAAATGGAGAGATTAATCACACGATAAATACACAACTATTTTGTGAATTCCACCTCTATAATTTCGACAAAATTCTATTAGCCAATTCGCAATTATATAAATATAGCGTAAAAGATCTTTTTGATATTAGTATAGGTGTAAGTTTGAAGGGAATCCTTAAATAATCCAACCTGTTTTGTATTATGGCTTTATAAAAAGGTTGACCCTAATACTGATAATCAGTAATTTATTATACATTTTCGAAGTAGGCTGATTTTAATTATAAGCAGGACAGAACTGAACCTGAAATTTTCATCTCGGTCATCCAGTTTTTTGATGAGGCCATCCCGGAGTGCATAAAGGAACTTCGTCTTGCTCATTTTTCGGGTTCTCAATTCCAGATAGGTTTGATATAAATTCCCCAGATCAATATTGAAGGTGCTTTCAAAAAACTTGGCTATCAACCGTATATCACTGCTTCCATTGTCAAAAACACCCTGATAGTGCAGTTCATAAATCAGTTCTGTCATGGTAGCTTTGCTCCCCGTCCAGTTTAATCTTGGCAACTGGTCTTTTGATTTGGGCCTCCTTCAGTTTGTTTAGTTTCTCATTATAAAATTTATCCATAGCAAATTTTTTGTTGCAATCGAGCGCACCATTTTTAAAGTGTTGTATATCTGGAGCTTATTTTAAGAAAAAGGCAACTAATTTCTCCGCAAAAAAGACCAGCCTAACGGAGGCCCTTAATTTACCTATACCGTGGACATTTTTAATTTTTGTATTCTTTATCCGTTACTTTTTCCAGCCACTTCGTTGGTCCGGCAACTCTGCTCGTAATGGCTATTTGAATGAACTTATTATTTTCCGAAGAAAAGTAAGTGCCCCGTTTTAAAAGAGTAGGTAATTTTCGGAATGCCCGCTTACCCCCACCTAGCAAAAAGTAATCTAGGTTTATACTCCTCATATATTGATATATGAGGTCATTTCCACCGTAGAGTCCATCCTCTATAAAGCCAATTAACGCCTTAGCCCCAACTTCGTCATACGTATTCATTGCATAATCTAACCAGTATTCAATCTGTAATATTGTGGCAACGTCTAGCTTATTGGTCTGGTAAAACCGCATATTATATTTAATAGCAGTTAAGGAAAATAAAAAATGCACCCAGGATAATGGCGTACCGTAGTAAGCTTGTTCTTCTGGAGAAAAGTGACTTTTAGTCCTATGAAGCCTTTGATTGCTGTAGGCTTTCCGTATTTCATAGGAAAAACTACTAATAAGTTTCCCCCTATTTTCATAGCCTTTACCGTACAGTTGATTTTCATCATTCCAAAATTTACCGATCAAGTCGTATAACCGATCCAAATCCTCATAAGTCCCCCAGAGCTCCACGCCCATTCCTTTTTTTGTTGGTATTGTGTACAGCATAGCTATTTTATATTATTACCAATTAATTTAGTCCCTAAATCGTATGAGGCGTAGGTTCTTCAATCCGTCTGATTTTTCCAATCAACCATTTGGATTTATTCGTATTTCTTGATTGGGGATTATTGACTCCTTAATAAAAATGGGACTTCA
>NZ_VVIN01000101.1:0-5887 GCF_008711145.1 Arenibacter lacus | reverse complement strand
CGCTTTTTTCATCTCCTCTCTGGTGCATAGGGTTTCGTAAAGCTTTTCCCCATGCCTAGTACCAATAACCTTTATTTCATTGCTCGCCTTAAATAGTTCTTTAATAGCCTGAGCTAAATCACCTATGGTACTGGCAGGTGCCTTGTTTACGAAAAGATCTCCTTGGTTTCCATTGAGGAAGGCAAATATTACTAAATCTACCGCATCTTCCAAGGACATTAAAAATCGGGTCATTTTGGGATCGGTAACGGTTAGGGGGGTACCTTCCTTGATCTGTTTAACGAAGAGAGGAATAACAGATCCCCTGGAGGCCATTACGTTCCCGTATCGGGTGAGGCAGACAATGGTACTGTCATTAGGGATGTTTCTAGAGGCGGCTATAGCAACCTTTTCCATTAGGGCCTTGCTGATACCCATGGCATTGATAGGGTAGGCCGCCTTATCCGTACTAAGGCAGATAATACGCTTAACCCCGTTGGCCACGGCGGCGTCTATGGTATTTTGAGTGCCAAAAACGTTGGTCTTGGCAGCTTCCAAAGGGAAGAATTCACAGGAGGGAACCTGTTTCAAGGCAGCAGCGTGGAAAACATAATCTACCCCCTGCATGGCCTTTGCAATACTATTGTAATCTCTTACGTCCCCAATATAGAATTTCACCTTTTCATTCTTTAGTTGGTTCCGCATGTCGTCCTGTTTTTTTTCATCCCGACTAAAGATGCGGATCTCCTTAATATTGGTTTCCAGAAACCGATTTAGAACAGCGTTCCCAAAAGAACCTGTACCTCCTGTAATTAGTAGTGTTTTATCTTTGAACATAAGTTTTTATTTATTATCCTTAAAAACTCCGCAAAAATCCAAAATAACTTTTTTTGGATTGAAGGTTAAACTTTTGAACTCCCTGTGGGCAACTAAAAAAACAACAATATCTGCCTTTTTGTAAGCCGACTCATAGTCTGTTAATTTAAAAACATTGTGATCTTCTATATTCGGTTCTACAATAAAATACTCTTCGTTATCCGCGTTGTGCAATACTCTTTGGGCCACATATTTTGCGGGTGACTCCCTTAAATCATCTATGTTCGGTTTGAAAGCCAGTCCCATTAAGGCAATTTTGGGTTTTCGGGCATTTTGAAGCTCAAATTGTAATTTTACTTGCTGTACCTTCTCCGCACACCAAAAGGATTTATAATTATTTACTTGTCTTGCAGTGCTTATAATTTTAGATTCCATAGGATAATCAGAAACCAAGAAATATGGGTCTACTGCAATGCAATGTCCACCAACACCTGATCCTGGCTGTAAAATATTGACTCTAGGATGTTTGTTTGCTAATGAGATTAGTTCCCAAACATTTATGTCTGCTTTATCACATATCAAAGACAATTCGTTAGCAAAGGCTATCTGTACATCGCGAGATGAGTTTTCTACCAATTTACACATCTCAGCAGTCTTGGAATTAGTGGGGTGTAATTCTCCCTTTACATATCTAGCGTAAAAGGCAACGGCCCTTTTAGTAGACTCTTCATCTATTCCCCCGATTACCCGGTCGTTATGTACCAACTCGTACATAACATTTCCTGGTAGCACTCTTTCAGGGCAATAGGCTAAGGAAATTTTGTTTTTTAATTCTGGTCGTTCCTGATAGATTAAATCTTTCATCTTTCCAGTTGTTCCAACGGGAGAAGTTGACTCTATGATATATAAATCTCCTTCTTTAAGAATTGGAATTACCGCTTTTGTTGCGGTTATGACAAAAGAAATATCAGGTTCATTTTTTTCCTTAAATGGGGTTGGGACCACAATAAGATAGGTGTTACCTGATATGGGAGCAGTTCCAGCTTTTAAAAACCCGCTGCTTACTGCTTTGGATACCGCTGCACCTAATGCAGGCTCTATGATATGAATCGCTCCGCGGTTAATCGTGTCTACGACCTTTTGGTTTATATCTACCCCAAATACTTGAGTGCCGCCTTCTGCAATTAATGCTGCTGTAGGCAAACCAATGTAACCGAGTCCTATGACCACTACTTCTGTATTTTTCATTGTTTTTCTAAGTTTTGCATAAATGATACAATTCGTTTACTTGCTTTGCCATCACCATAGGGGTTTTGAAGTTGGCTCATTTTTAAGTAACGATCCTTATTATTTAGTAGGTCAAGGGCTTCATGGACTATTTTATTTTTATCAGTACCTACCAAAATTACCGTCCCAGCGTCAACTGCCTCGGGTCTTTCGGTTGTATCCCGCATCACCAATACCGGCTTTCCCAGACTTGGCGCCTCCTCTTGCACCCCTCCGCTATCTGTAATTACCAGTTCACATATGTTCATTAACCAAACAAAGGCCGGATAGCCTAGGGGGTCAATCAGCTTTACATTATCTAAGTTGCTTAAAATCTCATAAACGGGTTTTTGCACCTTTGGGTTTAAGTGTACGGGATAAATTATTTGTAGGTTTGGAACCGAGGCCGCAATCTCCTTAAGGGCATTACAAATATTAATGAATCCTTCCCCATGGTTTTCCCTTCTGTGACCCGTGACTAGTATAATTCTTTTATTAAAATCAATTTCTTTTTTTAGATTCTCAATTTCATTATCGTTTATGGCATCCACTTTGGAGGCACTTTGCTGTAGAGCGTCAATTACCGTATTACCAGTTATTAAAATATTCTCTTTTTGGATACCTTCATTACAAAGATTATCATATGAAGTTTGCGTAGGGGAAAAATGATAATCGGCTACCCTTCCCGTGATGGATCTATTTATTTCCTCCGGAAAAGGAGAAAGCTTATTAAAGGTTCGCAAACCTGCCTCCACATGGCATACTTTTGCCCCGGAATAGAAGGAGGCGATACTAGCGCCCATAGTAGTAGTAGTGTCTCCATGGACATAGACATAATCTGGTTTAAAATCTTCCAATACCCTTTGTAATCCTGTAATAATAGCTGCAGTAAGGCCATACAGATTCTGACCTGGTTTCATTAAATCCAGATCATAATTTGGATTTATCTCAAAGAAATTTAATACCTGGTCAAGCATTTCTCTATGTTGGGCTGTTACACAGACCCTTGTTTCAAATAAATCATTCTTTAAGAATTCTTTCACCAAAGGCGCCATTTTAATGGCCTCGGGGCGCGTTCCGAAAATTATTAAGTTTTTCTTTTTCAAATTTCACACTTTTGGATGATGTACCTCCCCTTAAGGTTTGCTAGTTAAACGTAATTCGGAGCTTAAAAACGATATTGAATTATATGTTTTCTATGCAATGAATATGTAGCAATTTCCAATAATATTAATCGGGGTAATCTACTTTTAATTTAAATTTCTTGAAGGAAGGTATGAAGAAAATAAATATGCTCACAAGGATTCATGGTAATAGTCAAACTTTATGGATAAAGAGTAGAAATCACATATCATTTGTTCAAATCTAGGTGTGTTAAATTACGTTTAACATTGGTTTTTAACTGTTCGATTAATAGACCAATATTATCTTTGGAAGTAGCAAGAAATAAGTTATTTAGATTGAAATTACATATTCAATTGCGTCGGAAATACCTCTTACCATATCAGTAGGCTTTCTGCATTTGTCATAATGGGTCTTTGCATTTTCACCCATTTTCACATATTTACTTTTATACTTAGTGATATCTAGAATGATATCTTTTAAATCTGCATCGTTGCAATATAGGACTCCTGAAACTCCATCTTCAATATTTAATATTTCACCGCCAGTTATTGCGGATTTTTGAGTTATAAATGGTACGCCGTACCCCATACATTTTAAGACTGAAAGACCGGCTTGTCCAGGTGAAATACAGGCTAGGGCCCTACTGAAATGTTCGCAAAGAAGTTCTTCATCAAAGATTTTACCCGCCAATATAATTTTCTCGGTCAATTCATTTTCATTTATCCAGTCTAAGATATTTTGATATTCATCCCCATCTCCAATGATTCTGAGCGGAGGGACTAATTCAGTCATTTGAAATGCTTCAAGATAATTGTTGAGTAAGGCGTAAATGTTTTTTTGTTTATATAAGGTCCCTATGAAAAGTATTTCTTTTCTTGCCAACTTTTGGAGACTAGTTTTTACTGCTACCGTATTGTGGGCTACAAAAAGCTTTTTATAATCAATTCCATTTTCTATATATCTATTTAGAGGAAAAGACGAGTAGAACAACAATGCATCTGCCTTTCTCAACAAAAAGTATCTAACTTTGTCCCAAATAGTAACTTCCCCATAGTTTGTGTCATAAGATGCCCTTACTCCAATACCCCAATAAATTATTTTAAACTTTCTATTTTTCTTAAAACCCAACCCCATTAAGCTTAACCAACTTATGTCGCTCATGCCGATTACTACATCATAGTTTTGACAAAATTCAAACAAGGAATTTTTGTGAAGTACGAAGCGGGAAATTTTTTTTACAGGTAAGTGTACTACTTTAAAGGTAACATTGGTGTTAGTCAGAATCCCGAAGGAGTGAGCCACAGTTAAAGTATAATCTTTATTGAGAAGGTCATATATCGGAATACGATATGGCATTATCATATTTTGAACAATAAGAATTTTTTTTCGGCTTTTATTCATGTTTGAAATAGTTTGGTTATATCCACTTTGCTTTATCTTACTTGATCAAGAAGGCTCTATGTACATTCCAATTGAATGATTCTTGATGAGTTTTATCTTTAAAAAAGGATTAGTAGGGAACTATCATGTTTTATAAAGAACCAATTTATATATGAAGTTGGATCATTTGTGATACAGAGTGAAAGTCTCCTTCCTCTTTTAAGTAGGGTTAATTAAAAACTGATTATTTTCAAGATTATAAATTTTTTAATTGTGCATTGTATAGGTGGTAATAACTTTCATACTTCACGTTTTTATCAAAGAATTTTAATGCTCGCTCCCTGCATACAGCAGCGTAATGAGATTTCGTATGTTTTTTTAGTTTGTTTAAACACTTGCGTACCGCTACTATATCACCTGGTGGCACCACAAATCCTGTATCTTCTGAGATTGCCTCTGGACTGCCCCCAGTATTGTAAGTAATTATGGGAGTTCCACAGGCAAGTGCCTCTAGATTTGTAGTGGGGAATGTATCAGCATATGTTAAATTTAAAAAGATATTAGAAGTGGCATATATCTCGGCCAATTGCTCCTTATTTTGTGTTTTCTCGATTCCGATAACGCCAACAGGCAAATCGAACATTTGTTTTTTTGTTAGACCGACAAGTACTATTACCTCATCTGGTTCCAACTTTTGGGCCAATTTAAGGAAATCAACATATCCTTTTCCACTTCCCCAAACACTTGCTACACCTAAAAAAATATATTTATCTTGTATATTATAATTTTCTCTAAAGGATTGAAGATTTTTATTGATAAAAATGGAAAGGTCTATTCCGTTTTGTATCGTTTGGATCGGATTGTTTTTTAGAAAGGATTGTGTCAATAGGTTTTGTAGCCAGTAGGAAACTGGGACAATGGTTAAATTATTAACGGAATTAAATAATTTTTTTTTATCTAGATAATTGTTCTTGGAGTTATCAATATAGTAGCTTTTTGGATATTGCTTGGTTTGTGGACAATTTTCACATAATGTCTCCCATTTATTACATCCAACACTTTCAAAATGGACACAATGTCCAGTGAATGCCCAACAGTCGTGTAAGGTCCAGACCACTGGAAAGGACTTGCTAGACAGGTAATTAAATAAAGTGGTTATATTTATATAATACCCGTGAATGTTATGAAGATGGATAATGTCTGGATTTATTCTTTCAATAATCTTAATTAGATCCTTAGTGGCAGAATTTGATCCATATCCGTGTTTGTCGCAAAGCCTGGTAAGCAAAACATGCCTGTAGTTGCTAAGTTTAGACCCAAT
>NZ_VVIN01000100.1:0-6106 GCF_008711145.1 Arenibacter lacus | reverse complement strand
TACCCAGGAGTTTTTCTTTCCACCCGATGAAAGCAGGCATATCGCCAAGGTGTTGCGAAAAAAACAAGGTGATAAGCTATCCATCACCAATGGAAAGGGAATTTTATTTGAAGCAGCGATTAGCAATCCCCATCACAAAAAGTGTGAAGCCAGCGTCCTATCCAAAACACTCGCTTCCAAAAAGCCCTATAGAGTACACATGGCCGTGGCACCTACCAAGTTGAACGATCGCTTTGAATGGTTTCTGGAAAAAGCCACGGAAATAGGCGTGCACGAAATTACGCCCGTTATCTGTGATCGTTCCGAACGGAAGGTTATAAAAAAGGAGCGCATGGAAAAGGTACTACAGTCGGCCATGAAGCAATCCCTACAAACCTTTTTACCCATTTTACACGATGCCGTGCCATTGAAAGAGTTTATTAAACAGCCCCATAACGGCAATCGCTATATTGCCCATTGCGTTGCAGACCAGCCAAGAAAAGAACTCTTCCACAGTCTGGCACCCAAGGACACTACCACTATTTTGATAGGTCCGGAAGGCGATTTTTCGGAACCGGAAATCTCTTTTGCCCTTGAGCATAATTTTAATCCCATAGCATTAGGCACCACCAGGTTGCGTACCGAAACAGCAGCTGTTGTAGCTTGCACTACCGTAGCTATGATTAATCTATAAGACTGGTTATGAAGGCACTGATATCTAGGTAGCCAGCTTCCATCACTCCCGGGTAACACAGCAACAGGGTAAAGCTTTTTTACAGTCAACCCCCAGCTTACAAACAGGAGGGTTAATTTTAGATTAATATTGTTAAATTTGAGAAGACCAAACCCCAAGGGCACCATGAAACACCTATTTGCTTTTGTTTTTATTCTGCAGCTCCTCCTTGTGGTTGGCCCAAAGGCGTACAGCCAGGAGATAGCGGTATTGAAATATGGCGGTGGCGGGGACTGGTATGCCAATCCCACAGCCCTTCCCAACCTCATTGATTTCTGCAACCGAAACATCAACACCAAGATATCTCCCAAACCCGCAACCGTGGAAACGGGCAGCCCTAATATCTTCCAGTACCCATATCTGTATATGACCGGACATGGGAATGTATACTTTTCGGATGAGGATGCAGAAAATCTTCGTAATTACCTATTAGGAGGCGGATTTCTCCATATTGATGACAACTACGGGATGGAACCCTATCTGAGGCAAGCCCTCCCCAAAGTATTCCCCGACAAGGAACTGGTAGAGGTGGGCGCAGATCACCCGCTCTTTAATCAACAATTCCATTTTCCCAGAGGTCTTCCAAAAATACACGAACACGATGGAAAACCTCCACAGGCCTTTGGCATCTTCCATGAAGGCAGGCTGGTACTCCTATTTACCTATGAAACCGATCTAGGAAACGGATGGGAAGACCAAGAAGTGCATAACAACCCTCAAGAAGTAAGGAAAAAAGCACTGGAAATGGGAGCAAACATTATATCTTTTGTTTTTAAAAATTAATTTATGAAATCGAAAACCATAGCTAATGGAATTCTACGCGCTGTTGCCGTAATTGCCGGGATAGTTCTCGTAGGATACTTTCTTATTAAAATTCAGTCTGTCATAGCCTATATCCTCATCGCAGCGGTAGTTTCCCTTATTGGGCGACCCATTGTCTTCTTTTTAAAGAGAAAGCTCAAATTTCCCAACATTCTAGCTGTGGTAATGGCCTTACTCTTCATAATTGGAATCTTTGTGGCCGTAGTAGCCTTATTTGTTCCGATGATTACCCAGCAGGGAAAGAATTTAGCCTTGTTGGATTTTGACGCCCTGCTAAATAGCTTGAATTCTATTTACAACGAGGTGATCCATTATTTAGGCGGACAAGAAATAGAGCGGCAGGAAATAATTAAGAAATCCGATATTGGTAGAAATATTAAACAGGAGCTAAAAACAGGATTAATACCAAGCTTCCTCAATGCCTTTATGACCCTTTTAAGCGATCTAAGTATTGGCCTTTTTTCGGTATTATTCATCTCTTTCTTTTTTCTTAAAGACAGCAATCTTTTGCAAAATGGTTTGTTGATGTTGGTGCCAAAAACCAAGGAAAGAAAATTGATCGTCTCCATGGAGAAAATTAAAAATTTACTGTCGAGATATTTTGTGGGACTCCTGCTTCAGATCTTTATTCTCTTTTCCATTTACAGTATTTTACTCCTTTTAATTGGATTAGAAAACGCGATTGTAATTGCTTTTTTCTGCGCCATTTTTAACATCATTCCATACCTTGGTCCAATCATCGGAGGAGTGCTTATGATAGCCCTCACAATGACCAGTAATATGGAGGCCGATTTCTTTAACGAAATACTACCTAAAACTGGTTATGTTTTACTAGGTTTGACGATAGGACAATTAGTGGATAATTTCTTTTCACAACCCATCATTTTTGCCAACAGTGTGAAGTCGCACCCACTAGAGATTTTCCTAGTTATTATTATCGCTGGATTGTTATTTGGAGTTACAGGAATGATCATTGCAGTTCCTGGATACACCGCTATAAAGGTTATTCTAAAGGAATTTTTGGCCGATAATAAGATAGTGAGACAAATTACGAAAGGATTATAGTAAAACTTTACATAAAGACACCTTAATCACTGATTAAAAGAAGGTTAACCCCTAAAACATACTCATTTAAGGCTATATCCCCTTAGTTGAGCCACAAAAAACAAAACGAACCCTTAATCACCTTTAGCATTACTTTGAATAAAGACATATTAAATACTGGTGTACAATATTTTATAAATGCGAATTTAGATACTGACACCATGTCAGTTTTACTAAAAGACCACGATTTTGATGGAGTTAGCTCCAAGGAGCTGGTTCAGCAGATTGAAGCCAAGAACCGATGTCGCAAAAAACTGCCTACTTGGTTTAACACCCCCTTAATCTACTATCCCGAAAAACTAAATTTAGAGCAAACCTCTTCTGAAGATACTGCCCAATACAAGGCGGAAATTGCAAGTGGAAAATCGCTCTTAGACCTCACTGGCGGACTAGGGGTAGACAGCTATTTTTTCAGTCTAAAAAACACCCAGATTTTACACTGTGAAATCAACCCAAAACTAGCCGAAATTGCCGCCTATAATTTTAAGATTTTGGGTCGAAAAAACATCGAAACTCATGTGGGAGATGGACTCGATATGTTAAAGAAATCGGAGGCATTTTTCGACTGGATTTATGTGGATCCCTCGAGACGAAATGAGTCGAAAGGAAAGGTGTTTTTATTGGCAGATTGCCTACCTAATATTCCCGAAAATTTAGCACTTCTTTTTTCCAGCACCAATAATATTATGATTAAAACCGCTCCCCTTTTGGATATTACTGCGGGCATATCGGAACTAAAATCCGTAAAGGAAATTCATATTGTAGCGGTGAAAAATGAAGTGAAGGAATTGTTGTGGATTTTGGAAAAAGGGCACCAAGGGGAGATAGAAATTAAGACGGTGAATCTCACCTCCAACAACAAGGAAACCTTTCACTTTTCACTGGACGATGCCGCTACCTCTACCCCTACTTATTCCGAGCCCTTAGACTATCTCTACGAGCCTAATTCGGCCATCCTTAAGTCGGGAGGCTTTAATATAGTAGCCGAAACCTTTGGGGTTAATAAATTGCACCAACACTCCCATTTATACACCCATAATAAGCATATAGACTTCCCGGGAAGGCACTTCAAAATTGAAGCAACCATCCCGTACAATAAGAAAGCACTCAATGCCCTGGGGATTAAAAAGGCGAATATTACAACTAGGAATTTCCCCGTTTCCGTGAGTGAGCTCCGGAAGAAGTTTAAAATTAAGGATGGTGGAGAGGTCTATTTATTCTTCACCACCAATAGCGAGGGAAAGAAAATAGTAGTACACTGCTCCAAAGTGTAATTGGACCAGGAAGGGCAAAACCATCCTTTATGGACAGTCCCACTTAAAATTAGCGACTTTATCATTAGACCCTGCAGATAGGTTGTAATGCCACCATTCCGTTCTAATGGACCAGAATCCGTGCTTTTCCATGGTTTCCTTCAACAGGCGTCGGTTATCCAAGATATGCTGAGGCAGGTCCATATTATCATGGTAGGCCCTTTTACCAAAGAAATCGAAATCCGTTCCCATATCCAACTCCTCCCCTTCCAGGGTAACCAGGGTGATATCTACCGCCCCTCCCTTATTATGGATAGAGCCTTTATCTGGATTAGCTACATACTGCGGATTGGGAACAATGGCCCACATCTTATATTGCACGGAATTAGGCCGGTAGCAGTCGAAAAACTTTATTCTATACCCCTTTTCCATAAATTCCTTATTAGCCTCTAACAGCGCCCTAGCGGTCTTCACTCTAGTATAACACTCGGCGCAGTCGTACACCTGAGCCTTTAAAAAGTTGTTCTCGGTGGCATATCTCATATCGTACTCAAAATCACGACTATAGTCGGCCAACCTAATAAAAGTGGTATCTGCAAGGCCTTCCAAGGATTTTAGAGGAGGTTTTTCGGTCTTCACTGGCTCCAATTCAATAAGATCAATAACCGTATCCTTGGTCACTACCGCTTCAGCTGGTTCCACAATACTCTCTTTGGTCTTTTTTTGCTCTCCACAGCCTACTGTAAGCACTATTATCATCGCCCCAAGGCATTTTAAGGAAAAGTTGGCAGGACTCATTTAAATGCATTTAATTGGTTCATCCTTTAAAAATAGCAGATTCCGCCCAAAAGGCAAGTAGAACCCCACTATTATTTAAATCGGCTTACACAGCCTACAACCATCCTAGTGTTATCGGCCTTCATCGTACATTACTTTGATGCCATTAGAAGTCTTGATTACATTTTCCATTAGATAGAAAAAGGCAGCACCCATAAAATACATAAGAACATCTATAGGGTCTGCCGTATAACGGGCGTTAATCCCTGGGAGGTATGCTTCAAAATACAGGGCATAAAAGCAGGTAAGTGAAAGAATGGGGATTACAGGCAGGTTTAATTGCTTATCCGATTTAAGAATTCGCACTACAAACCTACCAATAAAGAGAACAATGGGCATACACAGGAAGTCGTTTAAATAATGCGCTACCCAGCGAGGAAGCACACCTCCATCTCCCCACCTCTGGATGGCGTAGACACCAGCCCCTACAACACAGAACAATGGAAAATACCATCGCTGCACCCAATACAGTCCGCCACTTATTATGTTATTCTGTAATTTCATTATATGCAGTTTAGGCAGCTATATAACTAATTAGGACAGCGATAAAGGCCCCAATGGACATGATGACTACCCAAATGGAATAGAAGATAAGAGCGGGAATCCGTATCAATAAGTTGGAATGATCCAAGGCATTCTCAAAAAACAGGGTTACCGCATTTGGTTTTTCCGCTGCTTTTTCGGCCTGTTTTTTATCATCGCTTGCCGCCCGAGCCTTTTCTCTTTGTAGCTGAACATTGATGAGTTCCCCACAATTTTCGCAATAATCACTATTGACATTAACGGTACCACAATGTTGACATTTTCTGTAGGCCACCTTCCCCATACCGGTCATTTTCAAAAGAATTCCATTCTATAAATTCTTAACCCTCCAGTTTGATGTTCTCTTTGGACAGTCAATGAATTTTTCAATCTGCAAAGGTCGGTAGAAAAAGGTACATCAAGAAATTATTAGCAAAGTATAAGAAGAAAGGCTGTTGCAAAACACCTTAACGGTAGGATTTGGAAATGGGTTAATGTAAAAATGTAGCAATGGGTTAATGTAAAAATGTAGCAATGGGTTAATTTGAAAATTTGGAGAGGTGTTGATTCGAGCTTCTATAATTAGGTGGCTGAGCGTAGTCGAAGCCACATTTAAATTGCCTATGCGTTAATTTTGGAAATACGCTAATGTAAAAATGTAGCAATGGGTTAATTTGAAAATTTGGAGATGTGTTGATTTGAAAATGGGTTTTCAGTCATTTCGAAATGAGTTGCTTTTCGCAACGATTGAGAAATCACACTCACTAGGATAGGGTCGTTAGCTAATTGTGTGATTTGGCTCATGGCATTTCTATTTCACAGGTATTCGTGAACTTTCGGTTTACAAATTTGGAGA